>NZ_RCCV01000005.1:0-262500 GCF_003664255.1 Micromonospora sp. M71_S20
AGTCGGCGTAGCGGTAGCCGGTGGCCACCAGTCCCCGGTCGAGGGCGTCGAAGCCGGCGATGCGGACCAGGTGAAGTCGTCGCCCGGTGCCTCGCCCTCGCCCTTGACGTAGTGGGTCGAGCCACTGCACGGTCAGGAAACTTCAACGCGGTCCGAGTCGGTCTTCGGACCCTCGCCGCCGTCGTGCCCTGCCGGTGAAACCAGGCCACCCGGACGGGCGTGCCGGCGGCGGCGATGCCGCGCGCGTTTGGCGTCCGCCTCGCCGAGCGGGAAGAGGGTGTCCGCCTCGCCCTGCATCCAGCAGGGTCGCGCCTTGATCCGGTCGAGCACCCCGGCCGGGCTGGAGCGGCGCAGCAGGTCCACGGCGGCCTGGTCGGGCCCTACCGGTGGTGGCGATCCGCAGGTACGCGGCGCAGATGTCGGCGGCGAACCGGCCGCAGGCCGGGTCGGCGGCCCCGGCGGGGGCGCGCCCCGGTCCGGTGCCCGGACCGGCGCCCGGCCCCGGCTGGGCGGGGCCGGCGGAGGCGGGCGCCCCCTCGGGCTGGGCGGCGCTGGTCCCGGAGAGCCCGGCCGGCCCCGGAGCCGACGTTGCCGCCGCCGCCGAAGAAGAGGCCGGCCCCAGCCGGACTTGAACACGCCCTCGGTGGGCTCCTTGCCCGTGCTCTCCGGCAGGAAGGAGCGGGACAGGTCGTTCCAGGTGATCATCGGCACGATCGCGTCGACGCGCTGGTCCTGCGCCGCGAGCAGCAGCGCCAGGCCGCCGCCGTACGAGCCGCCGACGACGCCGACCTTCGGGTCCCCGGCCGCGTCGGTGCGGATCTCGGGCCGGGCGGCGAGCCAGTCCAGCAGACGTTCGGCGTCCCGGACCTCGTAGTCCGGGTGGTCCAGGTGGATCTGCCCGCCGCTGCGGCCGAAGCCCCGCGCGGTCCAGGTGAGCACCGCGTAGCCGCGTCCGGCGAACTCCTCGGCGTCGGCGCGGACGGACTCCTTGGTGCCGCCGAAGCCGTGCGCCAGCAGCACCGCCGGCACCTTGTTCGCCGCCGAGGCGTCCTCCGGCAGGTAGAAGGTGGTGTCCAGGTCGACGGGCTCGTTCCCGGCCGGCCCGGAGCGGGACGTTCACGAACGCCGCCTCGGTGCGGACGGCCGGCTCCTGCGGCAGGACGGCCCAGGTCACGGCGGCGGCGAGCAGCACCACGACCACCGTCGCGGCGACGGCGCGTCGGCGGGTGGGCAGGGCACGCCGGATCCACGCGGCCGACAACGGCGATCTCATTCGGCACACGGTACGGCCCGGATCCTGAGCGTTGGCTGAGATCCTCCGTACGTTCGTCCGGCTGATCCGATCGGCGTCGCACCGGCGCGGTCCAGACCGTCCCACCGAGATGAATTCGGATCACGTGAATTCCGATGTTCGTCGGAAATCCTCTCCGATCCATCCTTGTCACTCTCTGCCCCGGCACGCACGGTGCCCGACGGGTGACCCAACGGCTACTTCGGGCTTCATGACGCAAAGCTGACCGTCCGGCGGCCGGAACGGCCCCCGCTGGTCGGTTAGTTTTCCGGTCCGGTGCACGGGACTTCACCGTCGACCCCCGACACCCCACCGATCCCGTGCTCCCGCCGGAGGAGACAGACATGACCGTCCCCGCACCGCCGGCCCCCCGGCGGCCCACCACGGTGGGCCGCGTACTGCCGCTGCTGCTCCTCGTCGCCCTGCTCGCGCCGATGGCCCTGCTCTTCGTCCAGACCTGGCAGCTCACGGCCGATGACCGGGACCTGGCCGGGCGGGAACGGCTGGGCGTGGAGTACCTGCGCGCCCTCGCCCCGGTCACCCACGCCCTGGTCGACGCCCAGTCCGCCGCCGTCGCCGCCCGGCCCGTCACCAGCGAGGCGCTGACCCGCGCGGTCGAGGCCGCCGCCTCCGTCGACGCGCGGATCGGCGACGAGTTGCGCACCCAGGAACGCTGGGCGGGCCTGCGGGCCAGGATCGAGGCGCTGGGCGCCCGCGGCCCCGCCGACCCGGAGGCGGCCTTCACCGCGTACGGCGAGGCCACCGACCTGCTGCTGGCCCTGCACGGCAAGGTCCGGGAGACGTCCGGGCTCGTCCGCGACCCCCGACCGGACTCCTTCTTCCTCCAGCACGCGACCCGGGACCTGCCCGAGACGGTGGTGGCGACCGGACGGCTGGCCGACCTGGCCGTGCTCGCCGCCCGCCGGCCCGCCGCTGACCGGAACCGCACCGCCGTCGAGATCGCCGCCCTCCGGGTGGGCGTCCTCACCCCGGCCGGCGACCTGGTCACCGACCTGCGGGCCGCCGTGGACAGCTCGGAGAGCGCCGACCTCGGCCCGAGCGTGCTGAACCCGCTCGACACCTACCAGCGGGCCGTCGAGGCGTTGGCGGCCCACTCCGCGCCGGCCGGTCGCGACGCCGAGACCGACCAGGCGCGGATCGCCGGCGCCCGGCACAACGCGCAGACCGCCGCCGAGCAGCTCCAGCCCGTCATCCTGGACGAACTCGACGCGCTGCTCGCCGGACGCTCCCGCGACCTGGACCGGGACCGTTGGCTGACCGTGGCGGCCGGGGTGCTGGCCGTCCTGCTGTGGGCGGCGCTGGGCGCGGTGTGGCTCGCCGCCGTCCGGCGGGCCTCCGGGCGCGCGGCACAGGCCCGGCGGGAGCGGTACGGCGCCGACGCCCCGCCGGAGGACACGCCGTGGCAGCCGGGCGCCGCCCGGGGTACGGAACCGCGTCAGCTCCAGCCCGCGGGTTCGGCCCGCGAGCCCGGGAGCGCGCAGTGGGGGACCTTCGATGCTGCTCGCTAGGCTCCGCATCCGGGGCAAGCTCGCGCTGCTCGTGGTCATCCCGCTGCTGAGCATGGTGGCGCTGGCCGTGCCGGCGGTGCTCGACCGCGTGGCTGCCGCGCAACGGGCCGGCGAGATCGCCGACCGGGTCCGCGTCGCCAGCCGGATCGGCAGCCTCGTGCAGGACCTGCAACAGGAGCGCGTCCTCTCGGTCGGGCTGCTGCTCGGCCGGGTCACCCGCAGCGAGCTGATGCAGAAGACCGCCGGCGTGGACGATCGGGTCGCCGACCTGCGGGCCGCCCCGGCAGGCCTGCTGCCGCCGGAGGTGACCGAGGCCCTGCACGGCGTACGCGGGCTGACCGACCTGCGTGCCGCGGTGCTCGCCGGCACCGCCAGCCCGGACCAGATCATGGCCGCGTACGGGCCGGTCAGCACGGGACTGATCGACGCGCTGCGGCTGCCGTTCGGGGTGGACACCGACACGGCGGCCGGGCGGCAGGTGCTGGCCCTGGACGGGTTGCTCCGCGTCGACGAGGCGATGGGCGCCTGCGCCACCCTCATCGTGCTCGTCAAGGCCACCGGCTCGCCCCGGGCGAGCGCCTCGTACGTCGCCTGCATGGCGGGGCTGCGGGCGGACAACCAGGGGTTCCGCAGCCTGATCACGCCGGAGCAGCTGAAGCTGGTGACGCTCAACGACGCGGCCGTGGCCGCCCGGACCAGCGCGGACTTCCTCACCAGGAGCGCGCTGGACCCGGCCGGCGCGACCAGGGACATCCCGTTGGACGCGCTCTTCCCGTCGGTCCGCTCGATGATCACCTTCGGGCAGTTCATCGAGAAGAAGCTCGTCGCCGACGTCATCGCCGAGGTGAGCGGGCAGCAACGCCGGGCGCTGACCGAGGCGTACCTGGTGGGCGGGATCGTCACCCTGATCCTCGCCCTGGTGGTGCTGCTCAGCGCGGCCGTCGCCCGGACGGTGGCCCGGCCGCTGACCCGGCTCACCCGCTCCGCCGACCGGGTGGCCCGGGTCGCCGAGGCGGAGCTGACCCGAGTCGCCGACGACGAGACCGAGGGCGCCGCGCCGGTACGCCTCGACCCCGTCGACGTGCGCGCCCGCGACGAGATCGGCGACCTGGCCCGCGCGTTCGACCGGGTGCAGAGCACCGCCGCCCGGCTCGTGGAACGGCAGGTCGCCGGCCGGCGCAACGTGGCCCAGATGTTCGGCCACGTCGGCCGCCGTACGCAGAACCTCGTCGGCCGGCAGATCGCGCTGATCGACCGGCTGGAGCGGCAGGAGACCGACCCCGGCCGACTGGAGCACCTGTACCGGCTCGACCACATCTCCAGCCGGCTGCGCCGCAACGCCGGCAGCCTGGTGGTGCTCTCCGGCTCGGCCGGCGCCGACCCCCACGTGGCGCCGGTGCCGCTCGGGGACGTGGTCCGGCTGGCGCTCGGCGAGATCGAGGACTACACCCGGGTCGACGTGCAGGTCCCGCCCGGCGTGTCGGTGGCGCCCGGCACCGTCGGCGACCTCGTCCTGGCGCTGGCCGAGCTGATGGAGAACGCGACGGTCTTCTCCCCGCCGCACACCCGGGTCACCGTGGGCGGTGAGCCGACCGGCTCCGGCGCCCGGCTGACCGTGGTGGACCGGGGCATCGGCATGGCCCCGGAACGGCTGTCTGAGGAGAACGCCCGACTCACCCGGCGGGAGCGGCTCGATCTCGCGCCGACCGAGGTGCTGGGGCTCTTCGTGGTGGGTCGGCTGGCCCGCCGGCACGGCTGGGAGGTGCGCCTGACGCCGACCGCCGGCGGCGGGGTGACCGCGCACCTGGACGTCCCGGAGACGTCGCTGGTGGTCCACCGCGCCGAGCGGGCCGGCGTGACCGTGGCCCGGGCCGCCGTACCCGCCCGCGACCGGCGCCCGACCGACGCGCCGGAGGCCGCCCGGCCCCGCGCGGCGGCCGGCGCGGCCCCGGCCGGGTCCGACGCGGCGGTCGGCGCGGCCCCGGAGGCTACGCCGTCCGGGTTCGACGCGGCGCTGCTGAGCCGCGCCACCCGCAGCCTGGAGTCCGGCGCCTCCTGGGACGCGTTCAGCTCCGGTGGCGAGCCGGCCGGCGTCGAGCTGCGGGCACCGGCCGGCACCGGGCCACCCGCACCGGCCGCAGCCGCTCCTCGGGGCGTCCGGCAGCGGGTGCCCGGCGCCAGCCTGCCCCCGGCCGGGCCGCCGGCCGCCCCGCCGAAGCCCGGGCCGGTGGAGGTCACCGACGCGGACCCGGCCGCCGCCCGCGCCCTCGTCGAGGCCGTCGAGTCGGGCGTACGCCGGGCCGGAGTGGGCCGGCGTACGCCGGACGGTGCCGCACCGGCCGGGCTGACCCGGCGGGTGCCCGGGGCGAACCTGACCGCCACGCCGGCCCGTCAGCCCGTCAGCCCACCGGAGAACCCGGACGAGGTCCGCGACCTCCTCACCGCGTTCGAGGCGGGCGTCGCCCGCGCTCTGCGTGAAGTCAGCCAAGACCGCCGCTACGAAGAGGGAACATCACGGTGACCAGCCCCTTCCTGCACGACAACGTCGACCACCAGAACCCGGGCGCCGGGGACCTGAGCCCGGAGGCGCGCACCTTCAACTGGTTGCTGGACTCCTTCACCTCCAGCACGGCCGGCGTGCTGGAGGCCATCGCCGTCTCGTCGGACGGGCTGCTGATGGCCATGTCGGCGATCAAGGACCGCTCCAACGCGGAGCGGCTCGCCGCGGTGGTCTCCGGCATGACAAGCCTCGCCGGCGGCGCCGCGAGCTGGTACGCCCTCGGCGGGCTGAACCGGGTGGTCGTGGACATGGCCGAGGGCTACCTGCTGATCAGCGCGATCAGCAGCGGCTCCGTGCTCGGGGTGGTCGCCGACCGCTCGGCGAACCTCGGCACCGTCGCCTACGAGATGACGCTCTTCGCCGGGCGGGCCGGTGGCGCCCTCACGCCGAGACTGATCGCCGAACTGAAGAACGCCGCCCAGCAATGACCCCCGAGGTCGCCGGCGAGGGTCCGGACCCGGAACCCACGGTCCGGATCCGGCCCTACCTGCGCGCGTCGTCCCCGCACGACGCCCGGCCCGGCCTGCCGGCCACCCCGGCCGCGCCGGCGACCGAGGACGGGCCCGCCGGCCCGCGCCCGTTCGTGCTCACCGCCGGGCGGGTGGCCGGCACCGACCCGGCGATCGGGCTGGAGACGCAGGTGACCGCCCGGCCGGCGGCCGACCGGGCGGCGCCGACCTGGCTGGCGCCCGAGTTGCAGGCGATCGTCTCGCTCTGCGACGAGCCGATCTCGGTCGCCGAGATCTCCGCCCGT
Organism: Micromonospora sp. M71_S20; assembly: GCF_003664255.1. Lineage (NCBI taxonomy): Bacteria > Bacillati > Actinomycetota > Actinomycetes > Micromonosporales > Micromonosporaceae > Micromonospora > Micromonospora sp. M71_S20. The sequence goes on from NZ_RCCV01000005.1 coordinate 6,135, forward strand.
ACCCGGCTGCACTTCGGCGTGACCCGGGTGCTGGTCGGCGACCTCCGCGCCGCCGGCCACCTGGACGTGCACGAGGGCGCCGACGCCCTCGATCCCGACATCATCCTGCGAGTGATTGATGGACTCCGTGCGATCTCCTGAATGGCCGGTCGCCCCGCTGGGCGGGGTCGCCGCCAACAGCGCCGCCGCCCGGTACGGCTCCCCGACGGGGCCGCAACCCGCCGCGTCCGCTCCGCCGCCGCACCGGGCGCCGGCCACCGGGGTGGCCGCCGTGCCCCGGCCGGCGCCGGCCGCCGCACCGCCGATCCCGGTCAAGATCCTCATCGCCGGCGGCTTCGGGGTCGGCAAGACCACCACGGTCGGCGCGATCTCCGAGATCGCCCCGCTGACCACCGAGGCGGAGATGACCACCGCCGGGATCGGCGTCGACGACCCGGGCGTACGCTCCGCGAAGACCACCACCACGGTGGCGATGGACTTCGGCTGCGTCACCATCGACCGCAGTCTGAAGCTGTACCTGTTCGGCACGCCGGGGCAGGCCCGGTTCGGTTTCATGTGGGACGACCTGGCCCGGGGGGCGCTCGGCGCCCTCGTCGTGGTGGACAGCGCCCGGCTGGACGACTGCTACCCGGCGATCGACTTCTTCGAGCGGGCCAGCCTGCCCTTCGTGGTCGGGGTGAACGCCTTCGACGGACGGCTGGCGCACGACCTCGACGCGATCCGGTGGGCGCTGGCCGTCGGCGACCACGTGCCCCTGGTGCAGTTCGACGCCCGGGACCGGCTCTCGGTGCGGGACGCCCTGCTGGTCGTCCTGGACCGCGCACTCGAGCGGGCCACCCGGGAGGGGAAGTCCTGAACCGTTCCGGCGGTTCGACCCGTTTCACGAGAAGGGGTGGTCGTGATGAGAGGTGGACTGGACGAGACACTGGCCCGGATGGCCCGCCGCGAGGAGGCGCTGCGGCGGCGGGCGGCCGACGCGGAGGCGGTCGCGGCGTCGGAGGCGCGGGGCGGATCCGACCCCGGGCGTGCCGACGTCCGGGGCGAGGGGCGCAACGCCGGACCCGGCTGGGCCGACGCGCGGCGGGGCGCGGAACCCCGTGACCCCGTGGTGGAGATCGCCGAGGCGGTCCGTCGGGTGGTGGCCGGCCACCCCGGCACGGCGGTCAGCATCCGGGTCGAGCACGACGGGCAGGCGTACCCGCTGCGGGTCGCCTGGACCGACGCGGGCGTGACGGTCGACGCGGAGGCCCCCGCGCCGCCGCCGGCGTGGCCGATGTCGGTCAAGACGGTGCCGGCCTGGACGCCGGCCCAGGAGGGGCTGACCCCCGACCCGGCGGCGCGGCTGGCCGAGCTGATCCGCCGCGACCCCTCCCTGCTCAGGGATGGTGACGCTCCTCGCGGAGCACGGAACGCGCCGGGGGCGGGCAGGGCGTGACCACGGCGGCTAGGGTCGGGCGGTGGCGGAACCCGACCTGACCCTGACCGCGAGCCTGCGGCCGGCGGCCCTCGACGCCCGACGGGGCGTCGTCCGGCTGCACCCGGAGGTGCTCACCGCGCTGGCGCTGCGTCCCGGCGACCCGGTGCGGCTGGCGGGCCGGCGGGTGACCGCCGGCATCGTCGCGCCGGCCGAGCCGACCGCCAGCACCGCGCTGCTCTACGCCGACGACCTGATGCTGGGCAACCTCGGCATCCGCGACGGCGCCCAGGTGGCGGTGAGCCGCCTGCCGGTCACGCCGGCCCGGCGGGTGCTCCTCGCCGGTCCGGCGCAGATCGCCGCCGTGGTCTCGCCCGAGATGCTCCGGCTGGCCCTGCTCGGCAAGGTGGTGACGACCGGGGACGACGTGTCGCTGCTGCCGCAGGACGTGCTGCCCGACGCCTCGGTGCGCAGCCTGGTGGAGGCCGCCCGGCGCAGCCTCTCCAACAGCGTCGGGTACGCCTGGACCAGCACGCTGCTCGCCGTGGTCGCCGCCGAGCCCGACACCGGCTCGCTGGTCACCATGGACACGGTGGTGGGCTGGGAACACGGCCAGGCGACCCACGGCTCCGCCGGCACCGGGCCCGCCGGGCGGGGGCGACGCCTCGACGCGGCCGGCCCGACGGCGAACGGGACCGCCCCCGGCTGGCCGCCCGCCACGGGCGGCGGCCTGGCGGACGTACGCCCACCGAGCGCCGTGGACGCCACCGGGCGGACCGCCGGGAGCGTCGACGACGCGCCGCCCGCGGTGGACGAGCTGCCCGGGCTGCGGGCGCAGGCCGATGAGCTGACCGAGCTGCTCGACCTCGGCTTCCACCACCGGGAGGTGCTCGGCCGGCTGGGCACGACCGTCTCGCTGGGCGTCCTGATCGCCGGGCCGGCCGGCTCCGGCAAGGCGGCGCTCGTGCGGGCCGTGGCCGCCCGGGTCGGGGCCCGGGTCAGCCCACTCTGGGCCCCCGAGGTGGCCGCGCTGACCAACCAGGCCGCCGCCGACCGGCTGCGCGCCGCCGCCGCCGAGGCGCGCGCCGACGGCCCCGGGGTGCTGCTGGTCACCGACGTGGAGGCGCTCGCCCCGGCGGACGGGCCGGGCCCGGTGGCGACCGTGTTCCGGCAGGTGGTCGCCGAGACCGTACGGGCGGGGGCGGCGGTCGTCTGCACCACCGGCCGGCCCGAGGCCGTCGACCCCGCGCTGCGCGCGCCGGACCTGCTCTCGCTGCGGATCAGCGTGCCGCTGCCGGACGCGGCCCTGCGCCGGGAGCAGTTGACGGTGCTGACCCGGCAGGTCCCGCTCGCCGACGACGTGCGGCTCGACGAGGTCGCCGGGCGTACCCCCGGCTTCGTCGCCGCCGACCTGGCCGCGCTGCTCCGCGAGGCCGGGGTGCGCGCGGCGCTGCGGCAGAAGTCGGCCGAGACGCCGACGGTGTCGATGGCCGACTTCACCGCCGCGCTGGAGGTGGTCCGCCCGACCACCATGGCCGCCTCCACCCTGGAGCTGGCCTCGGTGACGCTGGACGACGTGGGCGACCTGACGGAGGTCAAGGAGACGCTGACCGAGTCGGTGCTCTGGCCGCTGACCTACCCGGACACCTTCGCCCGGCTCGGCGTGCAGCCGCCGCGCGGGGTGCTCCTCTACGGCCCACCCGGCTGCGGCAAGACCTACCTGGTCACGGCGCTGGCCGGCTCGGGGCGGGCGAACGTGCTCTCGGTGAAGGGCGCGGAGCTGCTGTCGAAGTGGGTCGGCGAGAGCGAGCGCGCGGTCCGCGAGCTGTTCCGCCGGGCCCGGGAGGCCGCCCCCACCCTGATCTTCCTGGACGAGGTGGACGCGCTCGCCCCGGTACGCGGCCAGGCCAGCGACGGCGGCACCACCGACCGGGTGGTGGCCGCGCTGCTGACCGAGCTGGACGGCGTGGAGACGCTGCGCAACGTGGTGGTGGTCGGCGCGACGAACCGCCCCGACCTGGTCGACCCGGCGCTGCTGCGCCCGGGACGGCTGGAACGGCTGGTCTACGTGCCGCCGCCGGACGGGCCGGCGCGGGCGGAGATCCTGCGCGCCTCGGCGCGGAACGTGCCGCTGGCGCCCGAGGTGGACCTCGTGGAGCTGGGTGGGGAGCTGGACGGCTTCTCGGCGGCGGACTGTGCCGCGCTGGTGCGGGAGGCGGCCCTGGCCGCCATGCGGGAGTCGCTGACGGCGTCCACGGTCACGGCCGCGCACGTGGCGGCGGCCCGCGCCCGGGTCCGCCCGTCCCTGGACCCGGCCCAGGTCGCCTGGCTAGCCGCGTACGCCGAGAAGCGGGGCGGCTGAGCGCCGGCTCCCACGGCGCGGCCGGGAGCGAGGGTGTGCCCGCCGGGGCGCTGTCGGGCTGATGTCGTGGACGATTCGTCAGTCGGTGGGCAGGAGGGGGCCGAGGGGCCCGAGGTCGAGGTTCAGGTCCTCGGGGGTGAGGCCGAAGTACTCGCGCAGCCCCGTCATCTGCTCCTCGAGGGCCATCAGCGTGGTGCCGATCCGTTCGACCTGCTCCTCGGTGAGGTCGCCGAGGTCGACCCGGCGCAGCGCCTGTCGCTCCATGAGCTGCCGCAGCAGCTCGATCACAGTGAGCACGAGGCTGGCCAGCCCCCGCTCGACGGAGTCCCGGTCGACGGCCAGCCGGCGGTCCAGCGGCGTCACCCGGGGCGGCTGCCACCGGGTGTCGCCGAGCGCGGCGGCGAGTTCGGCCGCCTCGTCCCGGCGGGGGCCACCGCCGCCCGCGCGGCCCACGCCCGCTGTCCCGGCCCCGCCGCCCGGGCCGTCCGGGCCGCCCGCGGGATCGCCGGGGGCGGTCATGCCGGCGTTCCCGGCGGGACGTCGGCCGCAGCGGCGTCCCGCAGCTCCGGCGGGGCGAGCGCGCCGACGGAGGCGACCAGTGCCCGCAGGGAGATCCGGACCAGGTCGACGTCGGCGATGGCGATGGTGATGTCGCCGCTGATCACCACGCCGGTGGCAAGGACCCGGTCGAGCAGGTCGACCAGGGCCACCGGCCGGTAGGCCAGCGGGTCGTCGGCGCTGCTGGCCGCGAGCGACGTGGTCACCACGCCGGCTCCCGTACGGTGAGCGCCGGCCCGGGGGGCCGTTCCTCGGCGAAGGAGTACGGCGGCCACGGGCCGGTCAGCTCCAGCCGGATCTCCGGATGCCGCTCGGCGAGCGCGCCGACCAGTTGGCGGAATCCGGCGACCGACCCGTGCCCGACCAGGTACGCCCCGTTGAGCACCATGGCGGTGGGGGCCCCGGAGAGCCGGCGGTCCTGCGGCGGGTGGCGTCGGGCGGCCGTCGCGTGCCCGGCCAGTGCCCCGTGCACGGCGGAGGCGGCGTCGGCGGCGATCCGCTGCCCCTCCTCGCGGGCGGTGAGCTGGGCCCGGCGCCGCCGCAGGTACGCCGCCCCGGCCCCGCCCGAACCGGCGGGCTCCGCCGGACGGGGCGTCGCGCCCGGCACGACGTACCCCTTGACGCCCCACTCGTCGTGGCCCGTGAGCCGCTCCAGGACGGCGGTCAGCTCGACCCGGCGGGCGGTGAGCTGGCCCGCCACCCGGGCCTCGTCGTGGTGGACGGTGGCGAGCCGGGCGGGCACCACGGCGCCGCCGCGGGACAGGGCCGCGACCACCGCGTGGTGCGTCCGGGCCGCCCGCTCCAGCCAGGCCAGGTCCTCCAGGTTGCGGCGCAGCGCCTCCTCGCCGTACTCGGCCAGCGGCGCGGCGCTGACGACGGCGACCAGGCCCGCGGCCCGCACCGCGCGCACCGGAGCGCCGTCCATCCCGGCGGTCGTGGCGAGCAGGGCCGGGTCGACGTCCCGCGCCACGCCGTGCAGCCACACCCCGACGCCGAGGCTCGCCGGCCCGGTGGCGGGTACGAGGTCAGCGGTCGAACTCATCCCGCTCCTCCCTGCGGGCGGCCTCCCGGGCGACCCGGGGACGGCGTTCCGCCTCCACCTGCTCCGGGTCCCGGGGGCCGGGCTCCACCGGCGGCCGCGCCCGGGAGCTGAGCCACGGGTCGTGCTCCCACCAGTCGATGCCGATCTGCCGGGCCGTGTCGACCGAGGCGATGACCAGTCGCAGCTTGAGCGTCAGCAGCTCGATGTCGAGCAGGCTGACCCGGATGTCGCCGGCGATCACGATGCCCCGGTCGAGCACGCGTTCCAGGATGTCGCCGAGATTGGCCGGCTCGTGCCCGGCGGGCAGGACCTGACCGGAGTTCTGCACCACCGGCGGCGGCTGCACGCTCATCTCAACCCACCTCGCCCTTCCCGCGCTGGTAGCGCCGTACCCGCCGGTAGCCGAGCAGGCCGCCCTCCAGGTCCAGCTCCACCTCGTAGAGGCCGAGCAGGTCGGTGGAGCTGGGGATCCGCCGGTCCTCGATGACCTCCACCCCGATCAGCCAGCCGTCCCGCGACGACTTCAGCGAGGTCGTCCCCACCGGATCCCGGCCGGTCAACTCGACGATCTGCCGCATCCCCTCGCGCGCCGCCTCGACGGCCGAGATCGGTTCGAGGTACTCCTCCTCGTCGTCGTACCGGTCGTCGACGGGCTCACTCCTACGCGCCCGACCGCCGTCGCCGCGGATCAGATCCACCACCGCGCTCACCTCCCTCGCCGCCGCCGCGCGGCACCCGCCGCGCCCGTTCCGTACCGGCCTGCCGGGCCCGTTCCGTGGCGCCCTGCCGCGCCCGGCCCGTGCCGGGTTGCCGCGCCCGTTCCGTGCCGGGCTGCTGCCGGGTCCCGCCGTTCTCCCGGCGGGACCCGGGGCCGTTCCGGGCCGGGGTCCGGCCCTGGGCGGGCGCCGGCCGCCGGGCACCCCCGGTCAGCCGCTCCAGCACCTGCTGCTGCCCCCGGTCCCGTTCCGCATCGCTGATCTCGCCGGCGGCCGCCGCCGCGTCCAGCGCCTCCAGTTCCCGCCGGACGTCGACGGGGTTGTGCTGCCGCGACTCCGCCTCCCGGGCGATGACCTTCACCACCGCGGTCAGCCCCCGCATGGGCGCGTACGGCAGGGTCAGCAGCGTCCACAGGATGTCCACCGGTCACCCCATCAACTGGTGGGCGCTGACGAAGTCGTACGGCGCGAGCGGGCCGAGCAGCCGCATCCGGATCAGCTCGCGGCGCTGCTCGGCGTACTCCTCGACCGCCGAGACGAACTCGTCCTCCCGGTCCTGGTCGACCAGGAAGGCGGCGTTCGACGCGTCCAGCTCGTTGCTCGGCGGCCGGGGCGCGCTCGCCACGACGAGCGGACCGAGGGTGTCGACCAGTTGCCGGTTCTCCGCCTCCCGGCGCAGCTCCACCGCCTGGCTGATGATCTCGCCGAGCCGGATCCGCTGCGTCCGGGTGGCCGCCTCCGGCTGCCCACGCACCTGGTCCGCCAGCTCGGCGGCGGCGGGATTGTCCGCCAGCACCGCCGCGATCAGGTTCGCCTCGTCGTAGCGCCCGTGCACCGTGTACTGGATCCGGCCCTCGAACTCGTCGAGGGCGGCGGCGAAGCGGTCGTGGTGCGCGTCCAGCAGGTCGGCGACCGCGTCGGACCCGGTGACGACCGTGCCGAAGCGCACCGGCAGCACCGGCGCCACGGCCGCCGTACCGTCCACCAGTTCCTGGTACGCGGTCAGGTCCGCCGGCCGGCCGATCGGCTCGGTCAGGCTCACCTCGCTGACCAGCGCGGCCAGGTCGCGGTGCCGGACCGCCGCCACCTCTCCGGGCGGGTCGCCGACCCCGGCGGCGTCCGGGGTCGGCTCCACGTCGGAGGGCACGATGCCGTAGATGAACATCCCGGTCTCCTCGGCCATGTTCAGCGCTCCTCGTCCCGGCGCCGCCGGGGCCGGTCGCGGTCCCGGTCCCGGTCCCGGTCTCGGTCCCGGTCGTCCGAGCCCAGCTCGTCGACGGCGTCCTTGACCGCGCCGCCGATCGCGCCCACCGTCTTGCCGATCCCGGACGCCGCCTTGCCGGCGCCGACCGCCCCGGAGGCTCCCTCGACCAGGTCCGGCAGCCCCTTCTGGTTCTTCGGCGTGATGTCGAACCGGTCGACCGCCTCGGCGAAACGCAGATAGGTCTCCACGCTGGCGATGACGATCCGGGCGTTGATCTCCAGTAGCTGGATGCCGACCACGGCGACCGAGACCTGGGCGTCGATCACCACGCCCTTGTCCAGCACGGTCTCCACGACATCGGCCAGGCTGGAGCCCGCGCCGCCGCGTTCCAGGGCGCCGCCGGCCTGACCCTCACTCGTCGCGATCGTCACTCCCGCTCCTCCCGTCGACGGCGGACCACGGGGCGCCGGGGCGCCTCCGGGGAACGGCGGGAACGGGGCTCCTCGCGGGGCCGGGGCTCCTCGCGGGAGCGGGGCTCCTCGCGGGGCTGCGGACGGCGGGCCCGCTCCGGGGCACGGCGGCGCGGCGGGGGCTGCTCCTCCTCCGGCTCCTCGTCCTCGTACTCGTCGTACTCGCCCTCGTCGTACTCGTCCTCGTACTCCTCGTCCTCGGCCGGGCGACGGCGCTGGGGCGGCCGGCGGCGGCCACGCTCGGCGGGCCGGCGCTCCTCGCGCGGCTCCTCCTCGGCCTCCTCCTCGGGCTCGGGCTCCCGCCGGCCGCGCGGCGCGCGCTCCTCCTGCCCCTCGCCCTCCCGCTGCTGCTGCTCGCGCTCCTCCTGGCGCTCGCGCTCCTCCTGCTCCTCGCGCAGCGCGGTCTCGTGGTCGCGGACGACCTGCGAGTCCTCGATCTCGCCGCGCCAGCCCTGCACCGATTCCGGATCGAGGACGGTCTGGGTCATCACGTGCCGGACGAAGTGCTTCAGCTCCAGCCGGACGCGGCGGCCCTGGGCCCGCCACAGGTTGCCGGTGTGCTCGAAGAGACCCTGCGGGTGGTACTCCAGCACCACCAGGATCCGGGTCAGGTCGGGCGACAGCTCGTGGAAGCTGACCGTGCCGTCGACGGAACCCTTCTCGCCCTTGGAGCGCCAGTGGATCAGCTTGTCCGGGATCTGCCGGACGATCGTGGACTCCCAGGTGCGATGCGACCAGAAGACCTGTGCCTTCCAGGTCAGCTTCTCGTCCGACTCGGTGTCGACGTTCTCGACCTTCTTCATGAAGCTCGGGAAGTCGCCGAACTGGGTCCACTGGTCGTACGCGACCCGGACCGGCACGCCGACCTCGATCGCCTCCACGATGTTGGTGACCTTGAGCTTCTTGCCGCCGCCCTTGCCACCCTTGCCGCCCCTGCCGAGCGCCGACATGACCTTCTCCTTACCGCCGGCCAGCCCGGCATGGACCATCGCCTTCACCGGTGAACCGCCCTCGGCGAGCTTCTGCGTGCCGGTGGCGGCGGCGATCAGGCCGGGACCGCCGCCCTGCTTCGCGTAGTCGCTCAGCCGGCCGGTCGCGCCCGTGATCCGCTCGGTCACCACCTGCATCGCGCGTTCGCCGATGGCGCTGGCCAGGTTGCGCGCCTCGCCGGCGAGTTGGCCCCGGAGCTTGTTCCCGAGGCCGCCGGGGTTCGTCGTGTCCGGCATGGTCACCGCCCCCGCTGCTCGTTGCCGGCGCCGCAGTCCCGCTGCCCGCCACCGGCGTCGCGGTCCTGCTGCCCGCCACCGGCGTCGCGGTCCTGCTGCCCGCCACCGGCGTCGCGGTCCTGCTGCTCGGCGTCCGTGCCCCGGTCCGGTCCGTCGCCGTCGTCGGGGGTGCCGGCCCCGCCCTTGCGGCGCAGCGCGTCGGCCGAGCCGCGCAGCTTGCCGCTGATGGCGTCGATGCCGCTGCCGGCGGCGGCGGTCGCGGCCGCCTTGGAGGCGGCGGCGAGCGGACCGCCCAGGCGGCCGACGTTGCTCAGGTGGGGGGACTTCTGAAGCAGGTTGCCGCCCGCCTTCAACAGTCCGCCGGGCTCCCGACTGGCCCGACCGGCCGCGACCGCGGCGGCCAGGGTGAGGGCGGTACGCAGCTTGCGCCGGCGGCCCAGCAGGTAGCCGAAGCCGACCGCGAGCCCGATTCGTGCTCCGCTGTTCATCAGTTCTCCTCCGCTCCCCGGAGCGCCGGACACCTGACGGCAATGGTCGAAAGAAATGGCCGCCGGGGATCAGCACACGCCGGACCGCACATCAGGTGTCCCGTTTAATCGGACCCGACGGGCAGTACCCGTTGACCTATCGGCGAAACACGCCGCCGCTTTGTCGACACCATTCACACGGATTGGAGCAGCCCGTCGGCAACCACGCAAAGCGGACAGGCAGGCAGCGCCAAGCAGGAAGAACGTCAGAAAGGAAAGAATTGGGGAATGGGCGTCACAGGGCCGGCAGCGTCGAATCGAGGCATATCTCGGCGTGCACCTTGCCGCCACTCTCGTGCAATTTGGCGCCGCACTTCTCCAGCACGGAAACGGCGCCATGGTTGTCGGCGGTGGTCTCCGCGACCACCAGTCGCATTCCGGCCGCTGCCGCCTCGTTCAACAGTTCACGCAGCGCGACCGCGCCGATTCCCTGACCCCGGGCGGAGCGGCCCAGCCACATCCCGGTCTCGACCGTGCCCGGCTCGTCGCGGCGGGTCATCCGGATCATGCCGACCACCTCGCCGCCGGCCAGGATCGCGTACATACAGGTGCCGGTCGGGCCGTCCAGACCCCCGAAGCTCGCCCGGTGGAACTCCCGGAACGCCTCCCGCCGGGCGCACGACCACCCCGCAGGGGCCTCCACCGGCGGCATCACGTCGCCGGGCTCCGCTTCCGCAGCCGCTACGGAGAGCAATGGTTCCAGGTTATGCTCGTCCACCGGCTCCAGCCGCACCGTTCCCGCCACGTGCCGCAGTCTGCCGGCCCCACCGGCCCAAGTCCACCCCATCGGGCCCCGACTGGCGGTCCGGCGGAAGGTACCGGCCGGTCGGACCGCATCGTGTTCCGCCTCACGCTCCGCTGTCGGCCGCCGTCCGGCCAGGGTAAGGGGCGGGCGGGGGGGATGCGCGGGTCCAGCTCTTCGGTGGCCTCGACGCGGCGACTGCACGGCGAGGCCGAGCAGCCGGCCTCGCGCGGCGGACCGCCTGCCCGGAGGCCGGTCAGGGCTCCTCGGCGTCGAACTCGCAGAGCACCACGGAGGCGTCGTCGGCCGCCTTGTGCCGGCGCAACCGGCCCGGATGGTCACGCTCGGCGACGCGTACCCGGTCGATCAGCGCGCCCGGGCCCTCGGCGGTCGCCACGTCCAGCAGCCCCGCCCAGTCGAGGACGCCGAACTGCTCCACCAGGGCCGACGCGCCGTCGCTGAGCAGCGCGGCCCGACGTACCGCGCCCGGCCCCCGCAGCGGCAGGGTCCCGGTCACCGCGTGGAACGCCGCGTCCGGGTCGGCCGCCGCCACCCAGTAACCGTGGGTACGGTTCATCCGCGCCCGCTGCATGTCGACCGCCTGCCGGATCCGGGCGACCCGGTCGACGCCGCCGGCCGGCAGGGCCGCGACCATGGCCCGCAGCTCCGCCGTCGCGGTGTCCAGCCGGTCGTCGGAGACCACGGCGACCCGACCGCCGACGTCGAGCACCAGCGGGCTGTCGCAGAGCACCAGGTGGTCGACGTGGTCGCCGCCGTCGCGGAGCAGGCAGACCGTGCTCGACGGGGTGCCCGGATGGTCCAGGTCGCACTCGTCGCCGTGGTCGGCCCGCACCGCGAGGATCGCCGCCGCCAGGTTGCTCATCAGCGTCGCCGTCGGGCGGACCGCCTCCGCCAGCCCGAGCCGGGCCGCGAGGTGCCGGACGTACCAGGCGGTGCCGTGCACGCAGCCCGTGTCGAAGTCCTCCGGCACGCTGGCACCGTCCAGCACGCCGACCAGCGGCCCGAACCGGAAGACCAGGTCCTCGTTGACCGCCCGGCCGGGGGGCGGCGCGGACGCGGAGCGTACCCGCATCGTCCGCGCCGCCCCGACCACCCGGGTCGCCTCAGCGGCGACGGAGGTCGTCGGCGGCCTCATGCGCCTGCCCCTGCATCTGGTGGGCGGCCGACCGGCCCTCGTCCCGGATGGCGGACGCGCCACTGACGGCCGTGGAACCGACCGCGCGGGCCGCCTCCTGCGCCGGCTCGCGCAGGTTGTGGCCCATCCCGCGGCCCATCTCGCGGCCCACCTCGGTGGCCTGCTCCCGCAGGTGTCCGGCCTGCGCCCGCAGCTGGTCGGAGTGCTCGCTCACCATCTCCTTGGCCTGCCCGGCCCACCGCCGTTCAGGACGGCTGGGCGGGATCAGCGACGAGATCAGCAGCCCGGTGCCGAAGGCGATCAGGCCGGCCGCGAGGGGATTGCCCCGCGCCTGCTGGCGGGACTGCTGCCCGAGCGAACGGGCCTCCTCCCGCACCGACCCGGCCACGTGCGACACCTGCTCCCGGGACTGCTCCCCGAACGATCGCGCCGAGTCGGCCATGTGCGACATCTGGTCCCGGGACTGCTCCCCGAGCCCGCGCGCCGAATCGGCCGCGTGCGACATCCGCTGACCCGTCGCGTGCGACATCCGCTGCGCGACGCCGTGCCCGTCCGACTGCACGCCCATCACCTTCTCCTTGGCTCGGGTCAGCGCGCCGCGGGCCTGCCCGACACGCTCACCGGCGATCCGCCGCGGATTGACCTTGTCGGCCAGCGCGTCGACGTCGCTGCTCAGTTCGTTCCGGGTGTTCTCGATCTCCCGCCGGATCCGTTCCGGATCGTTGGACATGATCTACTCCCTCCCGGCTGGTTCACCGGCCTCGCATCGCGTCCGGTATCTCCCGCGCGGTCTGTTGCGTGCGGGGCAGCACCGAGCGGAGCTGCGCCTTCTCCTTGCGCGCCCTGGAGAGCAGGCCACCCGTGACAGCGGCCCAGATGACGGCCACGATGAGCGCCGCCCAGCCCTGGTCCATCACGTTGGACAGCCCCCACCACAGCGCGTACGACACGAACAGCACCGTCAGGAAGCCGGCCAGCGCCGCCCCGCCGAACATGCCGCCGAGCCTGCCAACCTGACCCGCCTCCTCGCGCAGCTCCGCCTTGGCCAGGTCGACCTCCTTGCGGACCAGCGTGGAGAAGTCCCGGGTCACGTCGCCCAGCAGCTCGCCGACCGACTGCGTCCGTTCCTTCTCGGGGGCGCTCACGGCGCCACCCCACCCGGGATGTCCGGCCCCTGCCGACCGGGCGGCGAGGCGTTGCGCACCCGGGCCGTCCCGGTGTACGCCTCCTCCGGCAGGTACGGCGCCTCGACCGTCCGCTCGTACGGCTGCGGCGCGGCCGGCCCGGTGGGCGCGGTGCCCGGCCCGGTGGGCGCGGCGGTCGGCGGGGTCGCCGGCCGGCCGGCGCCCTGCGCCCCGTCGCCCGAGGCGGTCAGGTTCCGGGTGAGCCGCCCGACCAGCATGCCGGCCAGAGTCGCGCCGGCCAGGAAGGTGCCCGGGTGCCGGCGCGCGTACGACCGCACGTCGTCGAGCAGCGCCCCTGGTTCGCGCTCGTCGAGCCAGCCGGCCGCCTGCTGGGCGACGTCCGCCGCACGGCGGACCGCCTGGCCGGCCATCCCGGAGTCCTCGCTCCGCTCCGCCATCGAGCTGAGTTCGCGCCCGATGCCGCGCAGCCCTTCGGCGGCCCGATGCTGCTGCGCCCGGGCCTGGTCACGCAACTGCGTGCCGGCCTCGCCGGTCAGGTGGTGCGCCTGCCGCCGGGCTTCCGACGCCACGTGTCCGCCCTGTTCGGCGGCCGTGTGCGCGACGTGTCCGCCCACCTGGGCCGTCTGGTGCCCGACCCGGGACGCCTCCTGCCGGGCCTGCTGTGCGGTGCCGGTCGCACCGTCCGGTGGCCGGCTCGGGTTGATCTGCGTCATCGCCCGCTCCCTCCGTCGGCCCCGGGCCGCAGGGTCACGGCCCGGAACGTGAACCGGCCGCGAGACGCGGCCCGGAACGACACCCGCGTACCCGCACGGATCGCCGACATTCCGTGCCGACGGCGGGGGTAGGAGCGGTGGTCCGCCCCGGGCACGGCGCCACGCCGCCGGCACCGGACCGTCGGTCGGAACGGGGTCGGGAGGGCCGGGACCGGTCGCGGGGTGCGACAGCGGTCAGCGACGGCGGTTGCGGGCCCGGGAGGATCGCAGCCGGCGCAGCCGCCCCACCAGCACCGGTTCGGCGGCGAGGGCGGCCGGGTTGTCCAGCAGCGCGTTGAGCAACTGGTAGTAGCGGGTGGCCGAAAGGCCGAAGGTGTCCCGGATGGCCTGTTCCTTGGCACCGGCGTGCCGCCACCACTGCTGCTCGAAGGCGAGGATGCCGCGCTCACGCTCGGTGAGGCCGTCCTCCGGCCGGGCGTCCGCCGGGGCGGGGCGGGTGACCGGGTCCGGCAAGGCGTCGGCGCCGGCCTCGCGGGGTGCCGCCACGGCGACGTCCGGCTCCGCCGCCGAGCGGGGCTGCGGGACCGTCGGCGTTCCGGCGCCCGGGCCGGTACGCGGCTGGGGAACGACGCTGCCGCTGTCCCGCGCCTCCCCGGTGGGGTCCGCCCCGACCGTCGCGCCGGTCTCGCCGGGCCGGCCCGTCACGGGCGGCTCGGTGGCGGCCGGGGCGGCGTCGGCGGGCTGCATGGCGCTCCTCGTGGGGCTGGCGGGCGGCACACCACGTCGCCGACCGGTGGGGACACCAGCCTAACCAGGGCCGACCCGGTTCGCATCGGACGACAGTGCCGGAACGTGACCGCTCCGGTTCACGTCGTGTCCGTCCTGCGGATCCACCGGATCCGCCGGGATTGCACCGGTTCGTCCTCCCTACCGAAGGTTTGGGCGGTGCGACCGTGCGGCCGGGGAGAGCCGCCGGTCGCACCGCCCGCGGTCAGGAGATGTCCCGCCGGCGCATCGCCCAGAGGGCCGCGCCGAGGATCACCACGAAGCCGACCGCCATCATCACCGAGGACTGCTGCCACGTGATGTCGAGCGTGTCCGGTTTGCACTCACCGAAGTAGGTCGCCTGGCAGGCGTTCCAGTCCTCCAGCGTCACCTTCTTCTGCATCCACGCCACGGCGTAGGTGGGCAGCAGCCAGGCCTCGGCGAAGCGCACGCCGGCCATCGCCAGCAGGATGCCGAGGCCGAACTGGCCGACGACCATCAGGGCGATCACCCCGCCCAGGGCCATCGCGGTGTGCCGCCCCAGCGAGGCGAGCGCGAAGCCGATGGTCGCGGTGACCAGGGCGAGCACCAGCCCGCGCAGCCCGGTCAGGGCGAAGGACTGCCATGCCCCGGAGGTCATCTTCGCCGTACTGCCACGGAAGGTGGCGACCAGCCAGAAGCTGCCGAACCAGAGCGCCGTCGTGGGCACCGCCAGGGCGACCAGCCCGGTGAGCAGCGCCGCCAGCTTCGTCAGCAGTACGGTCAGCCGCTTCGGCCGCCACAGCAGCAGGTTCATCATGCCGCCGGTGTTCCACTCCGCCCCGACGAAGGAGGCGCCGACGACGAACCCGACGAGCGCCAGGATCGCCGCGAGCGGCAGCAGCGTGTCGCCGAAGTTCTCCCGGAAGTCGAACGTGGAGGGCAGGAACCACGACGTCTCGATCGCCTCCCGGGGCGGCGGCTGGATGGTCGCGCAGTCCTCCGGGAACTGCTCGGCCCGGGCCGTTCCGGCGGCCTTCTCCTTCTCGCACTCCGCGCGGTACTGCGCGTTGTGGCGGACGTCCTGCTGCCACTGCTGTTCGGCGGCGCGCTCGGCCTTCGCCAGCGCGGCGGCGTCGATCTTCTCGTTTGTGAGGAAGACCCCGATCACCACCAACGCGAGCACCAGCAGGCCCAGCAGGCTCATCCAGCGGGTGAAGCGCCGCTTGGTGAGCCGGCGCAGCTCCGTACGGTAGAGGCTCACGCGCCCCACCCTCCTCCGGCGGCTCCGGGCTGCCCCGCGCCACCGACCTTCGTGGACTGGTCGACCTGCCGGTGCTGGCCGGGTACCGGCGCGGTGGCGGTCAGTTCGAGGAAGACGCTCTCCAGGTCCACGGCGATCGGGGCCAGCTCGCTGACGTAAAGGCCCTGGTCGGCGAGGAGCCGGGTCACCGTGGCCGGCTTGTCGACCCCGGCGAGCATCAGATGGTCGGGCTGGCCGGTCACCCGGATCCCGGCGCGGGTCAGCGCCTCGGCGGCGATCGGCAGGTCGGTGACCGCCTCCAGCCGCACCCGGACCGCCCCGGAGGAGTGCTGGGCGAGCACCTGCTCCACCGGCCCGAAGGCCACCCGCCGGCCCAGCGAGATGATGGTCACGGAGTCGCAGATCAGCTGGATCTCGCCGAGGATGTGGCTGGACAGCACCACGGTCATCCCCGACTCGGCGAGGCTGCGCGTCAGGGTGCGCATCTCCCGGATGCCGCCCGGGTCGAGGCCGTTGGCCGGCTCGTCGAGGATCAGCAGCCTGGGGTTCTTCAGCAGGGCCGAGGCGACGGCGAGCCGCTGCTTCATGCCGAGCGAGTAGGTCTTGACCCGCTCGCCGGCACGGTCGCGCAGCCCGACCAGCTCCAGCACCTCGTCCACGCGCTGCTGCGGCACGTCACCCGCGCCGGCGAGCAGAGACAGGGTGTCGCGCGCGGTGAAGTGCGGGAAGAACTGCGGGCTCTCGACGATCGCGCCGACCTGACCGGCGACGGCGGGCAGCGCCGCGGGCACCTCGTGGCCGAGGACCGTCATCCGGCCGCCGTCGGGCCGGATGAGGCCGAGCAGCGTACGCAGCGTGGTGGTCTTGCCCGACCCGTTGGGGCCGAGGAAGCCGTGCACCTGCCCCTCTTCGACCCGCATGTCGAAACCGTCGAGCGCGTTGCGGGTGCCGCGCCGACGGCTCTTGTACGTCTTGCGGAGACCTTCGATCTCCAGGACAGCTGGCAAGCTGCACCTCCCCCGATGGGTGTATGACACGCGACACCATACGCGGTATGCAGCGGCCCGCAATACCCGGTATGCATCCGACGCGCCGAAGAGGTGACCGGAACGGCTACGCCCCCCGCGCCAGCCGTCGGAAGAGGCGCCCCCGTCAGGAAGGCGTCCCCGTCAGGAAGGCGCCCCCGACTTCACCTCAGGCGCAGACGACCGTCACCCCGGCGGCGCGGAACGCCTCCACCACCTCCGGGTTGGCCCCGGAGTCGGTGACCAGCGTCTCCACCCGGTCCACCGGGCAGATCCGGGCGAAGGCGTGACCGCCCAACTTGGACGAGTCGGCGATGATCACGACCCGCTTGGCCCGGGCCACCATCAGGTTGTTCATCGCCGCCTCGCCCTCGTGGTGGGCGGCGGCGCCGAGCTGCGGGTCGATCGCGTCCACGCCGAGCAGGGCGACGTCCAGGGTCACCTCGCGCAGCAGCGCCCCGCCCAGCGGGCCGACCAGCTCGAACGACTTCGGGCGCACCACGCCGCCGGCCACCACGACCTTCATCCGGGAACGGACCAGCAGCTCGTTGGCGATGTTCAGCGCGTTGGTGACCACGGTGAGCTGGGCACCCTCGGCGCTGGTGTTCAGGTCGGGCCGGACGGCGAGGGCCCGGGCGACCTCCGTGCTGGTCGTGCCGCCGTTCAGGCCCACCACGGTGCCCGGCGAGACCAGCGCCGCGGCGGCGGCGCCGATCCGCTGCTTCTCCGCCGAGTGCTTGGCGGTCTTGTAGCGCAGCGGCAGGTCGTACGAGACGCCGTTGGCGACCGCGCCGCCCCGGGTCCGGGTGATCATCTGCTGCTGGGCGAGCTGGTCGAAGTCGCGCCGGATGGTGGCCTGGGAGACGTCCAGCCGCTCGGCCGCCTCCTCGACGCTGACCCGGCCGTTGTCGGTCAGCATCTCGAGCAGGGCGTTCCATCTGGCGTACCGGTCCACCCGGGCCCTCCAGTTACTGCGCGGTCGGTGATTGATTGCGTGCACAGTAGTGCGCGAAACTACGAGGGCGCAAAACCCTGGCTTGCGCGATGCCGAGGCTGGTTGCCACGACCAGCCGCTTTCGCGCAGAATAACGCGCGAAAGGCGGCTCTAACGAGCCGTATTGCGCACCGCTCCCCTGCGTAGGAGTTCTCATGTCGTACGTCGACGCCGAGATCGCGAGCCAGCCCGACTGCTGGCGGGAGGCGGCGCGACTCGCCGCCACCGTGACGAACCACCTCCCCCGCCCCGGGGAGCGGGTCGCCGTCGTGGGCTGCGGCACGTCGTGGTTCATGGCGATGGCGTACGCGGCCCGCCGCGAGCACCTCGGCCAGGGCGAGACCGACGCCTTCCAGGCCTCCGAGTTCCCCGCCGGCCGGCGCTACGACCGGCTCGTGGCGATCACCCGCTCCGGCACCACCACCGAGGTCACCGAGCTGATCGCCGCCCTGCGCGGGCGGGTGCCGACCACCGTCCTGGTCGGCGACCCCGACTCCCCCGCCGTCGCGCTGGCCGACGCCGCGGTCACCATGCCCTTCGCCGACGAGCGCTCGGTGGTGCAGACCCGCTTCGCGACCACCGCCCTGGCCCTGCTCCGCGCCCACCTCGGCGACAACATCGACGCGCTCGCCGCCGACGCGGAGGTGGCTGTGCGGGCCCCGCTGCCGATCGACCCGACCCGCATCGAGCAGGCCACCTTCCTCGGGCGCGGGTGGACGGTCGGGCTGGCCCAGGAGGCCGCCCTGAAGTGCCGCGAGGCGGCCACCTTCTGGGCCGAGGCGTACCCGGCGATGGACTACCGGCACGGGCCGATCTCGATCGCCGCGCCGGGCCGGCTGGTCTGGGCGTTCGGCGAGCTGCCCGAGGGGCTGCCGGCGGACGTGGCGGCGACGGGGGCCGCGTTCGTGCACAGCCGCACCCACGGCTGCCGCACGGTCCTGGGCAGTTGGGCCGCCGGCCGTACGCCGGTCGACCCGATGGCCGACCTGATCCTGGCGCAGCGGTTCGCCGTCGCGCTCGCCACCAGCCGGGGCCTCGACCCCGACGCGCCCCGGCACCTGACCCGTTCCGTGGTCCTCGCGTGAGCTCAGCCGACGTCGTCGTCGCGCTGGACGTCGGCGGCACCGGGATGAAGTGCGCCCTGGTCCGGGCGGACGGTGCCGTGCTGCACACCGAGCGGCACCCCACCGACGCCGGGCGCGGCCCGGACGCCGTGGTGGACACCGTCCTGGGGGTCGCCGAGGGGCTGGCCGGCAAGGCCCGCGCCGACGGGCTCGACCCGGTCGCGGTCGGCGTCGCGGTGCCCGGGGTGATCGACGAGGAGCGTGGGATCGCCGTCTGGTCGGCGAACGTGGGCTTCCGGGACGTACCGCTGCGGGACCTCGCCCACGAGCGGCTCGGGCTGCCCACGGCGCTCGGCCACGACGTGCGCGCCGGCGGCCTGGCCGAGGCGCGGCTCGGCGCGGGCCGCGACGCCGGGCACGTCCTCTTCGTCGCGATCGGCACGGGCATCGCCGCCGCCCACGTGGTCGACGGCACGGCTGCCACCGGCGCGCACGGCGCCGCCGGCGAGATCGGCCACATCCTCGTACGCCCCGGCGGGCCGCGCTGCGGCTGCGGCCGACCCGGCTGCCTGGAGGCGGTGTCCTCCGCCGCCGCGATCGGGCGGCGCTACTCGGAGTTGGCGGGCGTTCCGGCAACCGCCGCCGAGGTCGCCGACCGGGCGGCGGCCGGCGAGCCGCTGGCGGCGGACGTCTGGCGGGAGGCCGTCGAGGCGCTCGCCGACGGTCTCGCCACCGGTCAGGCCCTCTACGACGTGGAGACCGTCGTGCTCGGCGGCGGCCTGACGCGGGCCGGCGCGCGGCTGCTCGACCCGCTCCGGGCCGCGCTGCACGAGCGGATGACGTTCCATCGGGAGCCGCGCCTGGTCGCGGCGGCCCTCGGCGACGAGGCCGGCTGCCTCGGCGCCGCCCTGCTCGCCCTCGACAGTCTGGAGAAGTGATGGCTCTTCGGGTGAACGGCAAGGTGGTGACCCCGACCGGCGTGATCCGGCAGGGCTGCGTGGAGGTGGACGAGGGCCGGATCCGGGCGGTGGCCGAGTACCCGTCGGTCCGCGACGGGCACTGGATCGTGCCCGGCTTCGTCGACATGCACACGCACGGCGGCGGCGGACACACCTTCACCACCGGCGACGCCGAGCAGGCCCGGCAGGCCGCCGACTTCCACCTGCGGCACGGCACGACCACCCTGCTGGCCAGCCTCGTCAGCTCGCCCTTCGTGCTCATGCGCTCGGCCACCGAGGCGTTCGCCCCGCTGGTCGCCGAGGGGGTGCTGGCCGGGATCCACTTCGAGGGGCCGTACCTCTCCTCCGCCCGCTGCGGCGCGCAGAACCCCGAGTACCTGCGCGACCCGTCCACCGACGAGCTGGCCGAGCTGATCGAGCTGGGCGGCGGGGCGGTCCGGATGGTCACCCTCGCCCCCGAGCGGGACGGCGCGCTGGAGGCGATCAAGCTGCTCACGGCGCACCGGGTGGTCGCCGCGGTCGGCCACACCGACGCCACGTACGACGAGACCCGCGCCGCCGTCGCGGCGGGCGCGAGCGTCGGTACCCACCTGTTCAACGGGATGCGGCCGGTGCACCACCGCGAACCCGGCCCGGTGGTGGCCCTGCTGGACGCCCCGAACGTGGTCTGCGAACTGGTCGCCGACGGCGTGCACCTGCACGACGGGATGCTGGCCTTCGCCACGTCGACGGCGGGCCCCGAGCGGGCCGCCCTGATCACCGACGCGATGGCCGCCGCCGGCATGGCCGACGGCGAGTACGACCTGGGCGGCCAGACGGTCACCGTGGCGGACGGCGTGGCCCGGCTGGCCCGCGACGGCGCGATCGCGGGCAGCACCCTGACCATGGACGCCGCGCTGCGGCACGCGGTGGGCGCCGGCATCCCGATCGCGGACGCCGTGCGGATGGCGTCCACCACGCCGGCCCGCGCGATCGGCCTCGGCGACCAGCTGGGCGCGCTCCAGGTCGGGCTCCGGGCCGACCTGGTGGTGCTCGACGACGACCTCAACGTGGTCCGGGTGATGCGCGGCGGCTCCTGGGTGGAGTGACGCGGGTCGGGGCGTGAGCGTCACCGGCGCCCGGGCCGTCGCCCTGAAGGGCAGCGAGGCGACAGCCCACCCGGACGGAGGGGCTCGCGTCCACGCTGTCGAGCTGAATCGTCTACGACATCACACAGGGCGCACAGGCCGAATCGTCTACGACATCAGCTCGACAGCGGTCGCGGAATAAGTCCGCCGGAAGGACCGTCACCGCCCGTCACCACGTCGCCGCCGGATTCGGACCGGAATCAGGGTCGGGTCGCGGCGGAGTCGGAGCGGTTCGGGGTCAGGCGGTGGTCGGGACCTCGACGCCGAGCACCGCCTGCTCGTCGGGGCGGTGCACCAGCACGTCGGCGAGGAACGACTGCACGGCCGGGGCCATCCCGACGTCCCGGCCGGCCCGCTCGGAGAGCAGCCACTTGTGCTCGATGATCTGCGCGAAGAGCTCCTGCGGCTCCAGCTTGCGGCGCAGGTGCGCGGGCACGGCCCGGACCACCGGTTCGAAGACCTCGGTGAGCCAGCGGTGGGCGGCCTGCTGCTCGTCGGTCAGGTAGCTCTCGGCCCGGTACGCGTCGAGGTCGTTGAGCAACCGGCGGGCCTGGTTCTCCTCGGCGTCCAGGCCGGTCAGGCGGAGCAGCCGCCGGGTGTGGTAGCCGGCGTCGACCACCTTCGGCCGGATCAGGTACCGCCCGTTGTCGATCGTGGACATGGCCACCTCGGCGACGTCGAAGCCCAGCTCGTTGAGGCGGCGGATCCGCCCCTCGATGTCGTGCCGGGCCTCCCGCTCGATCTGCTGCTCGTAGGTGATCTCGTGCCACAGCCGCTCGTAGCGCTGCACGACCTCCTCGCAGACCACCTCCGGGTCGATCGACTCGTGCAGCAGCCCGGCGGCCTGGAGGTCGAGCGCCTCACCGAAGATGTTGACCCGGGCGATCTCCAGGTCCTCGCCGCGCTGGCCGTTGGAGAGGGAGTGGTGCAGCGCCCCGGTCTCGGCGTCCACCAGGTACGCGGCGAACGCCCCCGCGTCCCGCCGGAACAGCGTGTTCGACAGCGAGCAGTCGCCCCAGAAGAAGCCGGTCAGGTGCATCCGCACGATCAGGGCCGCCAGCGCGTCGAGCAGCCGGCCCATCGTCTCCGGGCGCAGGGTGTGCGAGAAGAGCGCCCGGTAGGGCAGCGAGAACTGCAGGTGCCGGGTGATCAGCACCGACTCGAGGGGTTCCCCGTCGTCGGTCTGCCGGTCGGCGACGATCGCCACCGCCTCGACCGACGGGAAGTCGATCCGCTCCAGGGCGCGCAGCAGGTCGTACTCCCGCTCGGCGATCCGCTCGCGGGTCTCCTTGAACGCGTAGACGTACTCACCCAGCCGGACGAAGCGGACGATGTGCCGAGAGATGCCCTGGGGCAGCGCCACCAGGTGTTGCGCAGGCCACTCCTCCAGCGGGGTCGACCAGGGGAGGTCGAGCAGCGCCGGGTCCACGAGGGCCGAGGTGATCCGCACGGGCACAAGTCTGACGGGTTCCCCCCGCCGAGCGCCTCCCTTCGTGGCTCGGCACACAGCCGGCCCCGGCCCGTCCCGGTCCGGCACGGAGCGGGGCCGGTAGCGTGGTCGGGGTGCGGGAGACCACGGCGGTACGGGGAAAGGCGCAGCTCCGGCCGGTGCGGCCGGCCGGCTGGTGGTTCGACGCGCTGCTGCTCACCGCCCTCGTCGGATTGACCGTGGCCCTCGCCGACGAGCGGCTCTTTGGGATCGACCGCGCGGTCGCCGACTGGTCGCAGGCGCACCGGCCGACGGCCGCGCAATGGACGGCGGTGGTCCTCAACTACCTCGGTCAGGGCACCCCGTTGACGTTGATCGCCCTGGGGCTCGGGGTGCTGCTCGCGGTGCGGCTGAGATCCGTCCGCCCGGTGCTGCCGCCGGTGCTCGCCTTCGCCCTCAGCTACCTGACCATCGGCCCGCTCAAGGTGTGGACCGCCCGACCCGCGCCCAGCGCGAGCGTCAAGGAACCCTTCCTGCCCGCCGAGCAGACCCTCCCGCTGTTCCAGGACGAGCTGCCGCTGCGGTTCGCCCAGTCCTACCCCTCCGGCCACGTCGCGAACGCGATCCTCTGGTACGGCGTCATCGCGCTGCTGCTCGCCCCGCTGCTGCGCACGTACGGCCGGACCGTGCCACCCCGGCTGGTCATCGTGGTCCGGGTGGTGCCACCGGTCGTCGTGCTCTGCACCACGACCTACCTGGGCTTTCATTGGCTTACCGACTCGGTCGCCGGGCTGCTGCTGGGGCTTCTCCTCGACCGGCTGGTGCACCGGGTGCCCTGGGACGACCTGCCGTTGCCGGGAGCGCTGCGGGACTGGAACCGTCCGTTCATCTCCGCCCCCTAGGGTCCCGTCGTGGATCGACTGGCGCGCCGGCTGGGCGTAGGGGACGCGGTGGTCATCGGCCTGGGGTCGATGCTCGGCGCGGGCGTCTTCGTGGTCTTCGCGCCCGCCGCGGCGACGGCCGGCGGGGCCGGCCTGTTGGCGGCCCTCGCGCTGGCCGGCTTCGTCGCCTTCTGCAACGCGACCAGCTCGGCCCGGCTCGCGGCCCGCTACCCGGAGTCCGGCGGCACCTACGTGTACGGGCGGGAGCGGCTCGGCCCGTTCGCCGGGTTCCTGGCCGGCTGGGGGTTCGTGGTCGGCAAGACGGCGAGCTGCGCGGCGATGGCGCTGACCGTCGGGGCGTACCTCTGGCCGGGGCAGGCCCGGCTCGTCGCCGTCGGCGCGGTGGCGGCGGTGACCGCCGTGAACCTGCGCGGCATCGGCAGGACGGCGACCGCGACGAAGGTGCTGGTCGCCGTGGTGCTGGCGGTGCTGGCCCTGGTCGCGGTGGCCGGCGCGGCCGGCGGCGACTTCTCGCTCGACCGGCTCGGCGACCTCGACGCCGGCGGGCGGGGCGTGCTCACCGCCGCCGGTCTGCTCTTCTTCGCCTTCGCCGGGTACGCCCGGATCGCCACCCTCGGCGAGGAGGTGCGCGACCCGGCGCGGACCATCCCCCGGGCGGTCCCGCTGGCCCTCGGCGTGGTGCTGGCGGTCTACCTGGTGCTCGCCGTGGTGACGGTCGGCGTGCTCGGGGCCGACCGGCTGGCCGCATCCGCCGCGCCCCTGGCCGACGTGGTGACCGCCGCCGGGCTGCCCGGCCTGGCGTGGCTGGTGCGGGCCGGGGCGACGGTGGCGGTGACCGGGGTCCTGCTCTCCCTGCTCGCCGGGGTGGGGCGCACCGCGCTGGCGATGGCCCGCCGCCGCGACCTGCCGGGGGCCCTCGCCGCCGTGCACCCGGTGCACCGGGTGCCGCACCGGGCGGAGCTGGCCGTGGCCGCCGTGGTGGTGGCGATCGTGCTGCTGGGCGACGTCCGCGACGCGATCGGCTTCTCCAGCTGCACGGTGCTGGTCTACTACGCGATCACCAACGCCGCCGCGCTGACGCTGGGCCGGGACCCGGGCCGGCGGCTGCCGGTGCGGACGCTGGCCGTGCTGGGGCTGGCCGGCTGCCTGCTGCTCGCGGTCAACCTGCCGCCGGCCAGCGTGCTCGCCGGCGCCGCCGTGCTCGCCGTCGGCGCCCTCTGGTACGCCCTGCGCCCCCACCGGGCCTGACGCCGCTTCCGGGCGCGCCGCACGGCGGACCGGGCGCCGTCACTCCTCCGGCTGGCGGGGTGTGGGCGCGACCGGGTCCTCCGGCGGGGGCGCGGCCTCGCGGAGCAGGGCGTTCAGGCCGGCGCGGCGGGCCACCACCGTCAGCCGGTCGCCCGCGACAATCACCAGTCGCGCGTCGGGCGCCCAGTCGAGGCGCTGGCCGGCCCGGGCGTGCGCCAGCAGGCGTACGCTCTCGGCCCGCCCGACGGCGGCGAGCGGCCTGCCGTCCAGCGACGACCCGGCGGCGACGGAGACCTCGGTGACCAGCAACGCGTGCCGGCCGACCGGGATGGTGGCGATCACCGCGCGGTCCAGCAGCGCGGCGGCGAACGACGGCGCCGCGAGGTAGGACACGCTGCGTGAGACGCCGATGCCGAACGCCTGCTGGATGCGTTCGGCGAAGTGGCCGTCGAAGAGCCGCAGCACCACCTGGAGTTCCGGGTTGACGGCCCGGCCGATGAGCGCCGCCTGGAGGTTGGTCTCGTCGTCGGTGGAGACCACCACCAGGGCCTGGCAGCCACCCACGGACGCCGACTGGAGGGTCTCCTCCAGCGCGGCGTCGCCCACGATCAGCGGCACGCCCAGCCGCCGGGCCAGCGCGCCACCGCGCGGCTCGGGCACCTTGTCGATCGCCACCACCTCGACGCCGAAGTCGCAGAGCTGCGCCATCACCCGGGTGCCGACGTTGCCCAGCCCGACCACCACCACGTGCCCGGAGCGCTCCGGCTGGATCCGGCCGGAGTGCAGGGCCAGCCGGGCGTTGACGATGCCGTCCACCACCACGGCGGTGATCAGCGGGATCAGCGCCAGCCCGGCCAGGTTGAGCACCACCTGCATGATCTGCTCGGCGGCCGGCTTGTCCGGATTGGGATCCTGCCCGGTCAGCGTGGTCACCAGCGTGAGGTAGAGCGAGTCCCCCCAGTCCTTCTCGTGCGCGGCGTAGCCGTTGAGCCAGCCGAGCACCCCGATCACCGCCAGCAGCACGATCACCGCCACGCCGATCTTGCGGGTGGCGAAGCTGCGCACCGCGCGCAGCAGCACCGTCAGCGGGCGGCGACGCCGGCGGGCCCGTCTCAGCCGGCGGGCGGCCAGCTCCGTCCCGGGCGGCGTACCGGTCGCCTCGGCGATCACCAGGTCGGCCGCGGCCTCGTCGGCGGGCAGCAGCCGAACCTGCTGCGGGTCGCGGGTGTCGGCCACCCCGCAGACCACGTCGGTCGGGCGTACGTCGTCGCGGCGGGCCACGTAGAGGGTGCGCCCGCCGTGCCGGAAGTGGGTGGGGGCGACCTCGCCGAGCGCGGCGGCCACGAAGGCGGGGGCGGCCATGGAGGCGTCGGAGAGCACCGCCGAGTCGGGGAAGATCTGCCGCACCCCGTTGGCGAGGCCGGTGTTGAACATCCGCACCACCAGGCGCAGCCCGGGCTCGACCTCCTGCGCGCACAGCGCGGCGTGCATGTTGCCGACGTCGTCCTGGTGCAGCAGGGCCAGCCCGTCGGCGCCGGCCAGCCCGGCCCGGCGGAAGGTGACCTCGTCCAGCCGGTCGGCGCGGACGACCTCGACGCCCTGGAGGTCCCGCCCGTCGGGCTCGTCCGAGCGCGGTCGCTCGGGCACGACCAGGGTGATCCGGACGCGGCCGGCCTGGAGTTCGGTGGCGAGCAGCGCCCGCACCACCCAGTAGGCGAGGGCGTCGCGACCACAGATCACGTAGTGCGCCCGCGCGTCGCCGTTGACCCGGAGCCGCCGGCCGGCACGCCGCGCACGATCCAGCAGGGGCTCCGCCATGCGCCGCATCGTAGTCAGCCGGTCGCGCCGCGCGCAGCCCTCTGATCATGAACGCTGGTCGCGTCGGCATGTCCCCTCCGGTGACGGGTAGTGCACCGGCATGCAGACGTTCCTGCCGTACCCGGACTTCCTGGCCAGCGCCCGGACGCTGGACCAGAAGCGGCTGGGCAAGCAGCGGGTGGAGACCATCCAGGTGCTGCGCGGCCTGACCTGGCCCACGTACGGCTGGCGCAACCACCCGGCGGTGAAGATGTGGGCCGGGTACGAGGAGGCCCTCACCCGGTACGGGCTGGACGTCTGCGCGGTCTGGTGCGAGCCCGGCCGGGCCGACACCTGCGCGACCACGATGACCACCGACCTCGCCGCCGCCTGCGGCCTGACCCGGGTGCGCACCCAGGCCGAGCTGGCCGAGGCCGGGGAGCTGCCGCCCTGGCTGGGCCGCGACGACCTGCACCTGAGCCACCGCTCGTCGCTGCTGCGCAAGGATCCCGGGCACTACGGCCCGATCTTCGGCGACGACGTCCCGCCCGACCTGGAGTACGTCTGGCCCGCCTCGGACCGGCAGCGGCGCTGCCTGCCGCCGCCGACGTGAGTCGGGGCGCGTGAGCCGCCTGCGGTCGGGGAACGTTCCTCCTGGCTGGTCACCGGGCAGACTGGACACCCATCCGGCGGGAAGGTGCACATGGCGCTGTCGAAGGTGGTCGGTCGACTCATCGGCGTACGCGAGCACGAGGTGGACCCGGGCGGTGGCGGCGCCCCCCGCGTGCCGGGCCAGGCCGAGGCGGTGGTGGTCGGCGGCGGGATCGCCGGCATGTCGGCGGCGGTGGTGCTGGCGGAGCGCGGGGTGACGGTGACGGTGCTGGAGGCCGCGCCGACGCTCGGCGGCCGGCTCGGGGCCTGGCCGGAGACGCTCGCCGACGGCACCCGGCAGATGAACGAGCACGGCTTCCACGCGTTCTTCCGGCAGTACTACAACTGGCGGTCGATCCTGCGCCGCGCCGACCCGGGCCTCGGCTTCCTCAAGCCGGTTCCGGGCTACCCGATCCTGAGCGAGCGGTGGCCCACCGAGGAGTTCGGCAGGCTGCCGCCCGCGCCGCCCGCGAACCTGCTGGCGCTGCTGCTGCGCAGCCCCAGCCTGCGCCTGGGCGACCTGCGGGGGATGGACCGGGACGCGGCGCTGCCGCTGCTCACCTACGATCCGGGGCGCACCTACGCCGAGTTCGACGACACCACCGCCGACGCGCTGCTCACCTCGCTGCGGCTGCCCGACCGGGCCCGCGCCATGCTCTTCGAGGTCTTCTCCCACTCGTTCTTCAACCACGAGGCGGAGATGTCGGCGGCGGAGATGATCGCCCAGTTCCACTTCTACCTGCTGGGCAACCCGGAGGGGCTGGCCTTCGACTGCCCGGACGAGGACTACGCGACGGCGATCTGGGAGCCGCTGGCCCGGCACGTTGAGAAGCACGGCGGCCGGGTGGTGACGGACGCCGCCGCCACCGCCCTGACCCGCGACGGCGCCGGCTGGCGGGTGACGACCGCCGACGGCACGTCGTACCCGGCCCGGCACGTGGTGCTCGCCGTCGACCCGCCCGCCCTCGCCGCGCTGGTCGCGGCCTCGCCCGGCCTGGCCGACCACGCGCCCCGGCTGGCGGCGCGGATGCCCGCGTTCGGCCGGCCCGGCCCGCCGTACGCGGTGGCGCGCTACTGGTGCGACGGGGACGTCTCCGCCGACCGGGCGGTGTTCAGCGGGGTGTCCCGGCAACCCACCCTGGACTCGGTGACCCTCTACCACCGGCTGGAGAACGAGTCCCGCCGCTGGGCGGAACGCACCGGCGGCTCGGTCGTGGAGCTGCACGCGTACGCCTGCGAGGCGGGTGTGCCCGCCGAGGAGCTGGCCGAACGGATGCGGGTCGAGCTGACGGTGCTCTGGCCGGAGGCGGCCCGGCTGCGGGTCCGCGAGCTGCGCGCCCGGGTGGAGGCGCAGGCGCCGGCGTTCACGCCCGGCAGCCACGCCTGGCGGCCGGGGGTACGCACCGACGCCGACGGGCTCTACCTGGCCGGCGACGGTCTGCGGACGGAGTTCCCGAGCGCGCTGATGGAGCGGTCGGCGGCGACCGGGATCATCGCGGCCAACCACGTCCTGCGGGCCGAGGGCGGCGCGGCCGAGCCCGTCCGCTCGATCCGGCCGCGGGGCCTGCTCGCCGGGCGGAGATGAGCAAAACGGACAAATAGGCCGCTCGGCTGGCCTAGGCTGACCGTCTGGGATGAGCCGGGAGGTCAGCGGGATGTCGCCGCGTACGGACGACGACCCACTCGTCGCCGACGTGCCGCGGGACGACGCGTACCCGCTGGTCCGGGACGAGCGGGCCTGCGTCGTGACCGCCCTGCGGCTCGGCTGGTGGATGGCGGACGCCTACCACCACGCGCGGACCGCCGAGCTGCGCGATCCCGGGGCCGACCGGCCGGCGGGCGCACCGGCGAAGCTGTCCAACCTGACCGAGATGTCGGGGCGGCGGCGGATGCACATGTACCTGGACGGCGTGGAGGTCGCGCTCACCCAGATCGCCGAGCTGACCCGGCGCGTCGGCCCCTTGCCCGCCACCGCCGACGCGCGGGGCCGGGTGGCCGACGGGTCGGCCGACGCCCTGCTGCTCGCCCTCGACGACCTGAACGTGGAGCTGCTGCGCTGGACGATGGCCACCAACCAGCGGGTGGGGCTGGCGTACCGGCTGGGGCGCTCGCTGGCCGACACCGTCCGGTACGGCGAGGCCGTGCGCAACGGCGACGCCGGGCAGGTGGCCCAGCGCTTCGGCGGGCGGCAGTTCGAGATCGGCCGTTGGCTGGGCGAGCTGGCCAGCGTGCTGCCCCCGTACTCGGCCGCGGTGGTCCGCCGCTCGCTGTCGGCGTGGGCCTCGGCGGTCACCAGGGCGGGCATGGGCGACCCGACCGAGGCGGGGCTGCCCGAGCTGGCCCGCGAGCTGCGCAACCAGGGCGAGCTGTGGCAGGGCGTGCTCACCGGCGGGCTGCACCCGAGGGACCTGCTCGACGAGGAGGACTACGCCGTCGTCGCCCGGAACCTGATCGTGCGGGACCGGAAGCTGGTGGTGCAGGCCGTCCGGGGGATCTTCTGGCCGGTGCTCGTACCGCTGCTCGCGGTGCTGTTCGCCGTGGTGGGGGTGAGCGCGCTCGCCGCCGCCGGGTCGCCGGTGACGCGGGCCGCCGTGGCCCTGCTCGGGCTGGGCGCCGGGCTGGCCGCGATCTGGCGCACCGTCTCGGGGCCGGCGCTCGCGGTCGCCGGGGAGGTCAACCGGCCGCTGCTGGAGAGCGAGCTGACCGCCCGGATGGCCGTACGCATCGACCGGCCGCTGGCCGCCGCGCGGGCCGCCGGCCGGGCCCGCCGGCAGCGCCGCCCCGACGAGCCGGGGCCTCGATCGAAATCCGTTGCCCCTCTCTCCCCCGCCGACCTACCGTGATCGCGCAAGGTCAACCACCGCCGCGGGAGCTGGTCATGTCGATGTCGCACGTCACCTGTGTGCCGTCGTGCCTGCCCACGCCTCCGGCGAACGGCGGTCACCGCGCCGAAGACCCCGGGGGCGGCCGGCCCGACTGACGCGTGCCCACACGACGTCGAGCCGCCCGTCCGCACCCGGACCGGGCGGCTCTTTCGCGCTCCGGCCCGCCCAGCTCGTCACCGCCACGAAGGGAGACACCGGTGGACGCCGTCCTCGTCGTCAACGCCGACCTCGGCCCGCTGCACCGGGTCACCGTCCAGCACGCGATCCGGATGCTCTGCCGGCGGGTCGCCGAGATCCACGAGGCCGAGCCGGACCGGGTGATCGGGGTGTTCCCGGTGCCCCGGGTGGTGCGCCTGGTCCGCTACGTGGTGACCCGGTGGCGGTTCAGCGCCGGACCGGCCTGGTCCCGGGCGGGCGTGCTGCGCCGCGACGGGCGCTGCTGCGCGTACTGCGGAGGGCCGGCCGGCACCATCGACCACGTCCTGCCCCGCTCGCGCGGCGGCCGGAACACCTGGCGGAACACGACCGCCGCCTGCTACGGCTGCAACCAGCGCAAGGGCGACCGGACGCCGGCCGAGGCGGGCATGCCGCTGCGGCGCGAGCCGGCGGTGCCGAGCTGGGCGTCGCTGGCGGGGCGGTGACGGGGCGGTGACGGGCCGGCCGGCGGGAACGGGGGCCGCGTCGGGGGTACGCCCCCGGCGCGGCGCCCGCCGGCCCGGCGGTCAGTGCCGGGCGGGCGGGGTCCAGCCGAAGCGGGCCGGGCGGCGCTCGTGGAAGGCGGCGACGCCCTCGCGGGCCTCGCCGCTGGCCCGGACCTGCCCGTGCCACCAGGCGATCCGGTCCTCGTCCGCCCGCCCGTCGACGATCTCCTTGGCGGCGGCGACGCTGAGCTGGGACCGGGCGACCACGGCGGCGGTCAGCTCGTCCACCCGGGCGGCGAGCCCGTCGCCCGGCAGCACCTCGTCGACCAGGCCCACCCGCAGCGCCCGCTCGGCGTCGACCAGCTCGGCGGTGAAGAGCAGGTGCTTGGCCGCGGCCGGGCCGACCAGCCGGGCCAGCCGGCGGGTGGTCGGCGCCGGGTACACCAGGCCCAGCCGCGCCGGCGGCACGCCGAACCGCGCGTCGGCGGCGGCGACCCGCAGGTCGCAGGCGACGGCGAGCTGACAGCCGCCGCCCACGCACGCGCCCCGGACGGCGGCGACGGTCGGCTTGGCGAAGGCGGCGAGCCGCTCCTCGGCGGCCACCGCGATGCTGGCGTCGCCGGCGTCCAGCAGCTCGTCCAGGTCGCCCAGGTCCGCGCCGGCGCAGAAGGTGTCCCCCGCGCCGGTGAGCACCAGCGCCCGGACGGCCGGGTCGGCCTCCAGCCCGTCGAGCAGCTCCGGCAGCCGCCGCCACATCGCGGTGGTCATCGCGTTGCGCCGCGCCGGGTTCCGGATCACCACCGTCGCCACCGGCCCGGTCACCTCGACGAGGAGTTCCGCGTCCGCCACCGTCACCACCCCTTCGACGTCCCGCCCGGCCGCCGGGACCGGCGACGCGTGCGGCGACCATAACGGCGCCGGCCCGACGGCCACCCTGGCGGGGTGGTCGCCGGGCCGGCGACGGTACGGCTAGGTCAGGAGACGTTGAGGGCGGTGTCGTCCACGACGAAGGACGTCTGGAGCGACGCGTCCTCGACGCCGGTGAACTTCAGGGTGACGGTCTGCCCCTTGTACGCGGCCAGCGAGAACGACTTCTGGCTGTACCCGGCGGCCTTGTTCAGGTTCGAGTACGTGGCGAGGGTCGCCAGCACCGTCCCGGAGGAGTTGAGCACCTGCACCCGCAGCGTGTCGTACGCCGTGCCGGTGGTGGTCTCCGCCGTGTCGATGTGCAGCCAGAAGCTGAAGTTGTACGACGTGCAGCCGGCCGGCAGGCTCACCGACTGGGAGAGCGTCTCGGTGCGGGTGCTCCCGTACCCGTTCATCCACGCGTTCCACGTGCCGGTGCGGGCCGGCTGCGAGGTGCCGTGCTGGCCGATCACGCCCGAGGTCTGCGCCCAGGTGGTGACCCCGGACTCGAAGCCCGCGTTGCCGAGCTTCTGACCCGGGCTGGTGCAGCCGCCGCCGGTGCCGTTCACCGTCAGCGTGTAGGTGGCGCTGCGGGTGACCGAGCCGGCG
Source organism: Micromonospora sp. M71_S20 (assembly GCF_003664255.1). Lineage (NCBI taxonomy): Bacteria > Bacillati > Actinomycetota > Actinomycetes > Micromonosporales > Micromonosporaceae > Micromonospora > Micromonospora sp. M71_S20. The sequence goes on from NZ_RCCV01000005.1 coordinate 37,655, forward strand.
CCGTTCACGGTGACCGTGTAGGTGCCCGGCGGCGTGGCGGCCGTGGTGGCGACGGTGAGCGTCGAGGAGCCGCCCGAGGTCACCGAGGCCGGGCTGAACGAGGCGGTCGCCCCGCTCGGCAGACCGGCGGCCGACAGCGTCACGGTCTGCGCCGAGCCGCTGGTGGTGGCCGTGGACACGGTGGTGGAGACCGAGCCGCCCGGGTTCACCGCGCCGGAGGTCGGCGAGAGCGAGACCGAGAAGTCGTTGCCGGTCGAGCACGGCGCGTCGTTGCCGGCCACGTTCACCGCGGTCCAGGCCGCCTGGACGGTCCGGTACTCGGTGGAGCAGCTGCCGTACAGGTCGGTCGCGGCGCGCAGGCTGTACGCCCGGGCGGTGTTGGCCGGGTTGCTGGTGTTGACGTACGAGGTGTTGGAGGTGAAGTACGTGTCCAGCGCCCGCCACCAGATCTTCTCGGCCTTGGCGCGGCCGATGCCCGTCACCGCCGGGGCGGAGCCGCAGATCGGCGAGGTGCCGTACGGGGTGGCCCCGGTGCCCTCGGCGAGGTTGAAGAAGAAGTGGTTGGCCACGCCGGACGAGTAGTGCACGTCCTTGTTCTTCGTGGAGGTGGACCAGCAGCTGTCACCCGAGCCGTCCAGGGCCGGGTTGTACATGTAGCGCAGCGGCGTACCGTCGCCGTTGATGTTGATCTTCTCGCCGACCTGGTAGTCGCCCGGGTCGGCGGGGCTGTTGGCGTAGAACTCGACCATGTTGCCGAAGATGTCGCTGGTGGCCTCGTTGAGGCCGCCGGACTCGCCGGAGTAGGTCAGGCCGCCGGGGACCACGTTCTCGGTGACGCCGTGGCTCATCTCGTGGGCGGCCACGTCGATGGAGACCAGCGGCCGGGAGTTGCCGCTGCCGTCGCCGTACGTCATCCGGGAGCCGTCCCAGAAGGCGTTGACGTAGTTGTTGCCGTAGTGCACCCGGCTGGGCACGCCCCGGCCGTCGCCGAAGATGCCGTTGCGGCCGTGCACGTTCTTGAAGTAGTCGAAGGTCCTGGCGGCGCCGTAGTGCGCGTCCACTGCGGCGGACTGCCGGTTGGAGGCGGCGCCGGTGCCCCAGGTGTTGTCGGCGTCGGTGATCGTGGTGCACGTCGACGTGCCGTTGTTCATGTCGCACGTGGAGCCGTTGCCGCGCAGCGGGTCGATCATCTGGTACGTGCTGCCGGAGAGCGTGGTGTCCACGGTGACGGTCCCCGAGTAGACGCTGTTGCCCGTGCCGGCGACGGCCTCGATCTCGTCGTACGAACCGACGACCTTGCCCGTGGTGGCGTCGGTGACGACGTGGAACCGCGACGGCGTCTGCCCGTCCGGGTGCCAGCCGGTGACGACGGTCTCCCAGGCGAGCCGGCCCTTGCCGGAGCTGGCGTCGACGAAGAGCTCTGGGGTACCCACGGCGGTGAGCGTGCCGGAGAACTCGGCGCGGGCGGCCTTCTTCGCCGCTGCGGCCGGGACCTTCGCCGTGGTGGGCAGGGTCAGCGGGGCGTCCAGGCCGACCGAGGAGCCGGCGTAGCCGCCGCTCGGGGTCGTGTGGATGACGAAGTCACCGCCGTACACCCGCAGGCCCTGGTAGGTCCGGGTGTAGCGGGTGTGCGCGGCGCCGTCGGCGTCCACCTTGGTGCTGTGCACCTGGTAGGACTCGGCGCCGGTGCCCTGGACGGCGCCGGGGTTGGTGCGCAGGATGCTCGCCGCGGCGGCGGCGGGCCCGCCCGGGGCGGGGGCGGTGGGGGGTGCCGCGAGCGCCGGGGTGGCGACGACGGTCAGCAGGCCGCTGGTGAGCAGGGCCGTACCGACGGCGGCAAGGGGTCTTTTCACGTGCCCTCCTGAACGGGGGTATGCGCGACAGGTATAGTCACGCATGTAGATATAACGATGTGACGACCCAAAAGAGAAGGGGTGATCGGAATTCCGCCCGGGACACTGACCGTTCGGTGGAACCGGGGCCGGCGGGAACCGCGCCGCCGCGCCGCGCGTCCGAGCGGCATGAGATCAGCTTCGATGGCCGGCGTCAAGATCGCGCTGGTGGCGACCGTCCTGTCCGGCTGCGCGACGACCCAGCCGCCGCACCGGGTGCCACCGCCGAAGAGCCTCCCGGCGAGCCCGTCCGCACCGGCCACCGCGCCGCCCGCCTCCGCACCGACGGCCGCGGCGGCACGCGTCGTGCTCACCCGGTCGGGCGGCTTCGCCGGGCGCGGCGACACCGTGACGGTGGAGCCCGACGGCCGGTGGACCGTCGTCGACCGCGCCGGATCGCGGCGTACCGGCCGGCTCCCCGGCGCGGACCTGGACCGGCTGCGCCGGCTCGTCGCCGACCCGGCCCTCGCCGCCGAGGCCGGCCGCCCGTCGACCCCCACCGCCTGCCGGGACGCCTTCAGCTACCGGCTGACCGTCGGGACGGTGGAGACCGGCTACGTGGACTGCCCGTCCGACGGTGGCCCGCCGGCGACGGCCCGCGCGGTGGTGGAACTGCTGATCACGGCCACCGGCTGAGCCGGCCCTGCCGAGCGGGCGGGCTCCAGGCGATCAGGAACGTGTGCGTGACGACCAGGTCCCGCCGGTCCCCGTCCACCGGCGCGGTGGCGAAGCGCCGCACGGCCGCCGCCGTCAGCCGCGGCCCGTCGGCCCGCTCCGCCGGGGAGAATTCCGCCAGCAGCCGGGCGTACGCGGGCGGCAGGCCAGCCGGATCGGTGTCGTGCGGCAGATGGTCGCCGACCTCCTCGGCGGCGTACACCGGAATCCCGGGCAGCGACGCCGCGACCAGCTCGGCGGTCTCGGCGGCGCGCCGCAGCGGGCCGTGGTGGACGGCGTCGACGGGCACGCCGCGCAGCCGCTCGCCGAGCAGGCTCGCCTGCAGGCGGCTTCGGGCGGACAGGCCGGTCTCCGGCGGGTCGACGCCCGGCGGGGTTCCCGCCGGGCGGTCCTGCTCGCCGTGCCGGGCCAGGTAGAGCAGGCGGTCCCCACGTCGTCCCCCTCGTACGCGACCGACAGGCGTGCCAGCGGTGGCACACCTGCCGATCATGGCTCCCCGCCGCCAGGTCAGCCCCTGGGGAACATCTGACCGATGCGGATCTTGTTGCCGAACGGGTCGCGGATGCCGAAGTCGATCCCGTACGGGCGCTCCATCGGCTCGTCGGTGATCTCGACGCCCTTGGCGACGAGGTCCTCGTACGTCTTGTGCGCGTCGTCGGTGGTCATGAAGAGGTACCCACCCAGCGCCCCCTTGGTGAGCAGCTCACGGACCTGCTCGGCGGTGGCCGGGTCCAGTGCCGGCGGGCCCGGCTTCTCCAGCAGGATCTCGCGCTCCGGGTCGCCGGGCAGGTTCACCGTCAGCCAGCGCATGAAGCCGAGGTCCTGGTCGGTGTTGACCTCCAGGCCGAGCTTCCCGACGTAGAAGTCGAGGGCCTCGTCCTGGTCGAGCACGTAGATCTGGGAGCGGCTGATCGCGTTCATCGTCATGCCGGGAACGCTACGGGGCGGGCCTGACCTGCTGCTTATCCAAAACTGACCTCTGCTGTCCGAAGCTGCTGGGCCGGGTCCAGGCCTTGGTGAAGCACACCGGCACGGCGGCGGTCGGCGCCTTGCGCCGGCGGTACTCCGACGGCGGTTCCCCGACGATCTGCCGGAACGTGCGGCTGAACGTGCCCAGGCTGGAGAAGCCGACCGCGTAGCAGACGTCGGTGACGTCCCGGTCGGTGTGCAGCAGCAGGTACATGGCCCGCTCCACCCGCCGCCGCTGGAGGTAGCGGTGCGGGGTCTCGCCGAAGGTCGCCCGGAAGGTGCGGATGAAGTGCGCCTCGGAGACGTACGCGATCCGGGCCAGGGCGGGGATGTCCAACGGCTGGTCGTACGCACGGTCCATGGCGTCCCGGGCGCGCAGCATGGCCCGGTTCGACTCCTCCGTAGCCCTGCTCACGCCGCCCAGCATAGGGCGCCGCCACGCCGGGCCCGTCACCTCGGCGCGGTCGCCAGGATCGCGTCGAGGCCCTGGTCGAACAGCTCGTCGTCGCTCCATCGGGCATCGTCGAGATGACCGGAGGCGGTGAGGGTCGGATAGGCGGCGGGATTCGCCGTGATGTGCCGCCGGGCCTCGCCGCGCGCGTGCGGATCCGCGGTCCGCCGCCAGGTGGCCTCGGTGAGCGCGGCGCCGACGACGTAGTTGGCGAGCAGGCGGGTCGCCACCGCCAGCCGACGGCCCGAGAAGCCGCCGCGGACCAGTGCCGACTGGAGGAACTCGGTGCGCGCGAGCACGTTGGGGCCGAGCATGGGACGCCCGATCAGGCTCGCCGCCCACGGGTGCCGGAGGATGGCCGCCCGCCAGTCCCGGACCAGCGCGCGGACGTCGTCCCGCCAGTCGCCCACGTCGTGCGGGAGCCGCACCTCGCCGAAGATCTGGTCGACGGCCAGGTCGAGCACGTCGTCCTTCGTCCTCACGTGCCAGTACAGCGCGGTGGAGGTGACGTCGAGCTGCTGGGCGAGGCGACGCATCGTCAGGCCGTCCATACCGTGCCCGTCGAGCAGGGTCACCGCGGCGTCGACGATGCGTTGCCGGCTCAGCGGCGGCGTACGGCGCGGACGGGCGGACTCCGCACGGAGCCACACCGAACTGACGGCGTCGGGCCGGCCGGCCGGCTCTTCGCGCGGCGCCCGGCCGGATCGGTTGATGGTCACCCGACCACTCTAGTACGGTGATCGGGTGACTTAACGCTGGCAAGTTGCTCGACGCGCGTTAGGTCCGTCGGCCGCCACGCCACGGAGGAGGCCCGGACATGCCCCTGATGCGGATCCATCTCGACACCGACCCGACGACCGCCCGCCGGGTCCTGGCCCTGCACCGAGCCGGCAAACACCACCACGAGTCCCGGGACGCGGCCCGGAGCGAGGTCTGGCGCCACGGCCGCACCCCGGCCGCCGAGCCGGTCTTCGTCGGCGTCACCAACGGCAAGCCCCTCCGCCTGATCTACGACGTGGAGGTCCACTTCGACACGACGCCCTGACACCGGCCAGCCCGGCGGCGCACGTCCGACAGTGGGCGCCCTCGTCCAGGTCGTTGCTGTCACCTACGAGCTCTGCACGGCGGGCGAAGCGCCTGACAGTCGGCGGTGACGTGCGCCCTCTCGACGCCGGAAGGTGCGAGAATGGATGACGAACCGAGACGCAGGAGGTGAGCCGTGACGTCGAGCAGCGCCGAGCAGACACCCAGGTGGTCGACCGCTGAGCACGTACCGGCTGAGGAAATGGCGCGTCGTCAGGGCATCCGGCCAATCGCCACCATTGACGACCTGGCTCGGCCACACCTGTTCGAGTCGGACGAAGAACTGGATGACTTCCTCGCCGACCTCCACGCCTCCCGGCGAGCTGGCGCCGCGTGAGCCTCGTCGTCCTGGACACCGACGTAGCGTCGACGATCCTCCGGGGGAGACTGCATGACCGCCTCCGTGCCCGTCTGGCCGGTAGGACCCTGTGCATCACCTTCGTGACGCTCGGGGAGTTGATCAAGTGGACCGCGCTGCGGAGCTGGGGACCTAGCAAGCTGGCTGATCTCGCGCAGTGGCGGTCCGAGGTCGTGCTGCTGCCCTTCGACGAGGCGGTGGCGACGACCTGGGGGCAGCTCCAGGCGCGGGCGCAGCATCGTGGGCGGCCCCGGCCGACGAATGACTCCTGGATCGCGGCATGCTGCCTCGTCGACCGGCTACCGCTGGCGACCTTCAACGGCAAGGACTACGCCGACTTCGCCGAGTACGACGGCCTGCGCCTCTTCGACGTCTCCTAGGTTCGGCAACCCACAGCGCGGCTGTCCGGCGTCGTGCGGCTTACCGCCCCACTTCTAGGTCTACGCCCAGGCATGGCGGTCGGCCCGGCGGTGCCGGCCGGAGGCCACCAGCCGGCCGCGCCGGCCGGCGCGGCCCGCTTGCGGGCCGCCATGTGTGGGGCACTCGGCAAGCTCGGCACACGGCTGTCGTGAACCCAGATGCTGTGGCGACGTCGCGGTCGACCGCCCGGTTCGCGACAGCACCGGGCGTGACATGCCTGATGAAATTTGGAGCCCCCGGCCGGGATCGAACCGGCGACATCTCGCTTACAAGGCGAGTGCTCTGGCCAGCTGAGCTACAGGGGCGTGTGGTGCCGACGTCAGCATAGCGACTGACGTCCGGATTTCCGCCTCGGCAGGCCCCCCGACCACGGGAAACGTCGCCGATCCAACGACGTCCACCGACATCGACGGTCGATTGATGTCCGCCCGTGCCCGAGTGACCGGAATGTCTATGCGGTCCGTCCCATCCCGTGCGCCCCGCCTTGGCAGGTGGCGAAAAGCCGTTTACCGTGCAGTGACACGGACGACATCTCGATCACCGAGAGGCTGCCCGTGGGCCGGCGCGTACCCGTGCCGGCCGCTCCTTCACTCGGATCGTCCGGCACGTTCCTGCCGGTGAAAGGAAGCACCCCACCATGGCTACGGTCACCTACTCCAAGGCGTCCCGGATCTACCCGGGCACGGAGCGTCCCGCCGTCAACCAGCTCGACCTGGAGATCGGCGACGGCGAGTTCCTCGTCCTGGTCGGCCCCTCCGGTTGCGGCAAGTCCACCAGCCTGCGCATGCTCGCCGGCTTGGAGGACGTCGACCAGGGCTCGATCCACATCGACGACCGGGACGTCACCCACCTGCCGCCGAAGGCCCGCGACATCGCGATGGTCTTCCAGAACTACGCCCTCTACCCGCACATGACGGTGTACGAGAACATGGCGTTCGCGCTCAAGCTGCGCAAGACCTCGAAGGCCGAGATCGACCGGCGGGTCAAGGAGGCGGCGGCGCTGCTCCAGCTGGAGGAGTACCTGGGCCGCAAGCCGAAGGCCCTCTCCGGCGGTCAGCGCCAGCGGGTGGCCATGGGCCGGGCGATCGTCCGCGAGCCGCAGGTCTTCCTCATGGACGAGCCGCTGTCGAACCTCGACGCGAAGCTGCGTGTGCAGACCCGTACCCAGATCGCGTCGCTGCAGGCGAAGCTGGGCGTCACCACCGTCTACGTCACCCACGACCAGGTCGAGGCCATGACCATGGGCCACCGGGTGGCGGTCATGCTCGACGGCGTGCTCCAGCAGGTGGACACCCCGCGGGCGCTCTACGACACCCCGGCCAACGTCTTCGTCGCCGGCTTCATGGGCTCCCCCGCCATGAACATCAAGACCGTGCCGCTGAGCGAGCGGGGCGCCGCCTTCGCCGACCTGCAGATCCCGCTCACCCGTGAGCAGGTCGAGGCGGCCCGCGCCGACGGCGGCGACAACAAGGTGACCGTCGGCTTCCGCCCCGAGGACTGCGACCTGGTCAGCCCGACCGAGGGCGGCATGCCCGTCGTCGTCGAGCTGGTCGAGGACCTCGGCTCGGACGCCAACATCTACGGCCACGCCGCGCTCGAGGGCAGCAACGAGCGCTTCGTGGTCCGCACCGACCGGCGCACGATGCCGAACATGGGCGACACCGTGTTCGTCAAGCCGCGCGAGGGCCGCAGCCACGTCTTCAACGCGAGCACCGGCAACCGCATCTGACGTACGACAAAATGGGGGTGCCCGCCGATCGGCGGGCACCCCCATCGTCTTGTCCGGCCGTGGGCCTCTGAAGACGAAGGGGTGGCCCGCCGTCGGCGGACCACCCCTTCGCGTGTCTGCGGATCAGCCCTCGGCGGCCCGACGGCGCGCCACCTCGGCGAGGGTGACGGCCGCCGCGACGCTGGCGTTGAGCGACTCGACGTCGGAGACCATCGGGATGCTGACCGTCAGGTCGCAGGTCTCGCCGACCAGCCGGGAGAGCCCTCGCCCCTCGGAGCCGACCACCACGACCAGCGGGCCGACGGCGGCCTCCAGGTCGTAGAGGTCGGTCTCGCCGTCGGCGTCCAGGCCCACGACCAGGAAGCCGGCGTCCTGGCAGGCCTTCAGCGACCGGGTCAGGTTGGTCACCTGGGCGACCGGCACCCGCGCCGCCGCGCCGGCGCTGGTCCGCCAGGCGGTCGCGGTGATCCCCGCCGCCCGCCGCTCCGGTACGAAGACACCCTGCGCGCCGAAGGCGGCGGCGGACCGGATCACCGCGCCGAGGTTGCGCGGGTCGGTCACCCCGTCCAGCGCCACCAGCAGCGGGGCGGCCTGCTCCAGCGCCGCTGCGACGAGGTCCTCGAAGGGCTCGTACGCGAACGCCGGCACCTGGAGCCCGATGCCCTGGTGCAGCACGCCGCCGGTCATCCGGTCCAGCTCGGCCCGGCTGACCTCCAGGATCGCGATGCCCCGGTCGGCGGCCGTCCGGACGATCTCGTTGACCCGGTCGTCGGCGTCGATGCCCTGGGCGGTGTAGAGCGCGGTCGCCGGCACCTGGGCGCGCAGCGACTCCAGCACCGGGTTGCGCCCGACCAGCAACTCCGGCGTGTCCTTCGACGGGTTGGACTTGCGGCCCGGTGCGACCCGGGGGCCGCCACGACCGGTGGGCCTGGCGCCCCGACCGCCCGTGCCGCGACCGCCGCCGGTCGGCGTGCCCCGGCCACCGCCCCTGCCCCAGGTGGTGTCCTTGCTGCCCGGCTGACCGATCTTCGGGGCGCGCCCCTCCTCGGCCGCCGCCCGGCGCTCCTTGTCCTGCTTCCATGCGGTGCGCTGGGGCAGCTTCTCGGTGCCCGAGTAGGCCTTGTGCCAGGGCCGCTCGTCGGCGGGCAGGGTCCTGCCCCGCCCGGCGAGGGCGTCCTTGTTCTTGCCACCGGAGCCCTTCGGGGCTCCCGCCTTCGGCGTCAGACGCCGGCCACGGCGCTGCGAGTTGCCGGCCATCAGTCCTGCTCTCCAATAGTCCAACGGGGGCCCTGGGGGGTGTCCTCGACCACCACGCCGGCCTGCTTGAGCTGGTCGCGTACGGCGTCTGCGGCGGCCCAGTCCTTGCGGCCGCGGGCCTGTGCGCGCTGCTCCAGGGCCAGCGCGACCAGCGAGTCCACCACGCCGCGCAGGTCGTCCGCGCGGCCGCCACCGGTCCACGCCGGGTCGAGGGGGTCGACCCCGAGGATATCCAGCATGGCGCGCGCCGAGGCCAGCGCCGTGCGGACGGTCACATCGTCGCCGCCGGTCAGCGCGGTGTTGCCGTCGCGGACCACCTCGTGCAGGACGGCGAACGCGGCGGAGGTGTTCAGGTCGTCGTCCATGGCCGCCGCGAACGCGCCCGGCAGCTCACCGAGCTGGCCGGCGCCGACGCGCTCGACGGCCCGCTGCACGAACCCCTCGATCCGGCGGTACGCGACGGCGGCCTCGCGCAGCGCGTCCTCCGAGTAGTCGATCCGGGACCGGTAGTGCGCGGCGGCGTAGTAGTAGCGCAGCTCCACCGGGCGCACCCCGAGGGAGTCGACGTACGTCAGGTCGAGGGCGTTGCCGAGCGACTTGCCCATCTTGGCGCCGCCGATGCTGAGCAGCCCGTGGTGCACCCAGTAGCGGGCGAACGGCAGCCCGGCGGCCTGCGACTGGGCGATCTCGTTCTCGTGGTGGGGGAAGGTGAGGTCCAGCCCTCCGCCGTGGATGTCGAACTCGGCGCCGAGGTAGCGCCAGCACATCGCCGAGCACTCGATGTGCCAGCCCGGCCGGCCCCGCCCCCACGGCGACGGCCAGTAGGCGTCCGCCGGCTCGTCGGGCTTGGCGCCCTTCCAGAGCGCGAAGTCGCGCGGGTCGCGCTTGCCCCGGTCGGGCGCGTCCCCGGCCGACTGCATCGCGTCCGGCGACTGCCCCGACAGGGAGCCGTACGCCGGCCACGAGCAGACGTCGAAGTAGACGTCGCCGGAGTCGTCGGTGGCCGGGTAGGCGTGCCCGTCGGCGATCAGCTTGGCGATCAGCTCGTGCATCTCCGGGATGTGCCCGGTGGCCCGCGGCTCGTACGTCGGGGGCAGCACGTTGAGCGCCCGGTAGGAATCGGCGAGGATCAACTCGTTGGCGTACGCGATCGACCAGAACGGCCGGCCCTGCTCCATCGCCTTGACCAGGATCTTGTCGTCGATGTCGGTCACGTTGCGGATGAAGGTGACCTCGTAGCCGGCGGCGAGCAGCCAGCGGCGCAGCACGTCGTAGTTGACGCCGGAGCGAAGGTGACCGATGTGCGGCGGGGCCTGGAGGGTGAGACCACACAGGTAGACCCCCACCTTGCCGGCTTCCCGCGGGACGAAGTCCCGCACCGATCGGGTGGCGGTGTCATACAGGCGTAGCGTCACCGTACAAGGGTAGCCGTCCCACGCGTTCCGGGGTTGTCCGGAGCCGGGTCGTACGCTGCTGGCGTGGAGACGACGGCGCGGGGCGGGGAGACGGCGCAGACGCTGGACCGGGGGCTGCGCCTGCTGCACCTGGTCGCCGACGCGCCGGGCGGGCTGACCGTCACCGAGGCGGCGAACCGGTTGGGCGTCGGCCGGGCGGCGGTGTACCGGCTGGTCGGCGCGCTCGCCGCGCACGGCATGCTGCGCCGCGACGGCGAGGGCCGCCTGCGCCTCGGCGCCGGGGTGCTGCACCTGGCCCGGCGGGCCCAGCCGCTGCTCGCCGAGGGGGCACTGCCCGCGCTGCGCCGCCTCGCCGAGCAGGCCGGCGCGACCGCCCATCTGACGGTGGTCGAGGGCGGCGAGGGGGTCGCGCTCGCCGTGGTCGAGCCGAGCTGGACGTCGTTCCACGTCGCGTACCGGACGGGGGCACGGCACCCGCTGGAGCGCGGTGCGGCCGGGCGGGCCATCCTCGCCGGCCGGACGGGCGCCGCCGGCCCGGTGAGCACCGCCGGGGAACTCCAGTCCGGCGCGTACGGGGTGGCCGCCCCGGTGCTCGGTGTGCCGGGCCTGGAGGCGAGCGTCGGGGTGGTGGCGCTGGCCCCGCTGGACGCCGAGGTGGTCGGCGCGCAGGTCCTCGCTGCCGCCACCGCCATCGCCACCGCCCTCTCCTGAGCCACCGCGGTCCTTTCCCGAGCCGCCGCCCCGAGCGGCCGTCCTCCCCGGGTCGTCGCCCCGCAGGTCCGGGGCGGCCCCCTACCACATCAGGTGGCCGCCGCGCCGGTTGTCCACAGTCGGCATTCCTCGGGGCGGCCCCGGTTGTCCACAGGGCTGTCGGGCGGGGCCGGACGGCGGGCACGCTGCCCACATGCCACCTCCACCGCACCGGCCCGGCGTACTGGCCTGGCAGGTCTTCCGCGGCTCAGACGCGATCCGACAGGGGCTGGTCACCGAGCACCAGCTGCGCAGCTCGGCCTGGCTGCGCCTGCGTCACGACGTCTACGCCGACGCCCGGCTGGACCGGGACCACGCCCTGGCCTGCCGGGCCGCCGCCCTGCGGCTGCCGCCCGAGGCGATCGTCGCCGGCCCCTCAGCGGCCTACCTGCACGGCGTCGAGCACGCCGCCTCCTTCGCCGACGACGTGCACGTCCTCGTCCCCAGGACGATGCGCCTCGGCCCGCAGCGGGGCCTGCGCGTGCACTCCACGGGCCCGGCCACGCCGCCGTCGTGCGCGTCCGCGCGATCCCGAGGGGCGGGCGACGGTCCGGGCGTGCCGGGCCGGCCGCCCGCCGACCGCCGGCACATCGCGGCCTGTCCGCCCGGCGAGGACCCGGGCACGGCGGCCCGCCCGGCCGCCGAGCGCCGCAACGTCGCGGTCCGCCCGCCCGCCGGTGGTCGGAGCACGGCGGCCCGTCCGTCCACCACCGGCCGGGCCGGCGCGGTCCTTCCGTCCCCGGGCGGCCTGCTGGTGGCGGATCTGCGGACCGCCGGCGTGCCGCCTCGCACGGATCCGACCTCGGCGGCCTGGGAGACGGCGGTCTGGTTGGAACCGCTCCGTGCGGTCGGCATCGTCGACTCGCTGCTCCGGCAGGGGCTGACCAGCCGCGAGGCCCTCGTCGCCGTCGCCGACCGCAACGCCGAGCGGCCCGGCGGTCGCCGGGCGCGCTGGGTGTTCGAGTTGGCGGATCCGGGCGCCCGGTCGCCGGTCGAGTCCGAGTTGCGGGTGCGGCTGGTGCTGGCGGGGCTGCCGCGCCCCGCCGCCCGGCACCCGGTCCGGGTCGCCTCCGGGCTGGTCCTGCACGCCGACCTGGCGTGGCCGGCGTACCGCGTCGCCGTCGCCCAGGACGGGCGGCACGCCGAGGTCGGCAACGGGCACCTCGACCGGATCGCCGGACTGGTCGGTGCCGGATGGCTCGTGCTGCCCGTGACCGGCAGGCGACTACGCCAGGACTTCCCCGGTGTCCTGCGCGAGGTTCGCGCCGCGCTCGGGGCCCGGGGCTGGCGCCAGTGACCGGGACGCTCCCGCCACCGTCCGGCGGATCGGCCGCCCGCCGCCGGACATGCGAGGGGCCCGGCCGAACGAGTCGGCCGGGCCCCTGCCGTCCGCCGTTACGGGCGGGCGTTGGGCTTGAGCGGGGTCTTCACCGCCGCGTACGCGTCGACGATGCCGTAACCGTAGAAGCCGTTGAAGTTCAGCCCTCCGGCGCAGTAGGCGTCGAACTCGGCGTCCCGGCCCTCGTTGACGTACGACTGCAGGCGCGGCTCCGGGCAGGCGTGCTCGGCCGCCGTCCGGTAGAGGTGCTGCTCCACCAGCTTCGGCGCCATCCCGAAGCCGCCGTGACGCTCCTTCTTGCCGTGCTTGCTGACGATCAGCGCGGCGACGCCGGAGGCGTGCGGGGCCGCCATCGAGGTGCCCTGCAGGTAGGTGTAGTAGCCGCACTCACCGTTGGCCTTGCACTGCTTGAAGACCGTCTCCTCGAACCCGGCGACGATGTTGCCGTTGGCGTCGACCGAGCCCTCCTCCTGGAGCACCTTCTTCGGGTACGTCGAGAGGATCATGTTGGCGTCGGTGCGGTAGGTGTCCGTGCCGAAGCCGTCACGGAACCAGCCGCCGGGCGCCGCCACGGAGATCTGCTCGGTGCCGTAGTTCGAGAAGTCCGACTTCTTGCCCGACGGCCCGACCGACGACACGCCGATCACGTTGGGGCCCTCGGCGGGCAGGTCCCAGCAGCTGTCGTTGTCGATCTCGCGCGGATAGGGCGCGGTGTCACCGTAGTCCGGGCTCGACACGTCGGTGCGCGGGTCGCCCAGGTCCTCGTGGTTGTTGCCCAGCGCGCCGACCAGGGTGACGCCCCGGTCGTGGGCGAAGTTCAACGCCCGCTTCATGGCCTTGATGATGGCTCGCTGCTCGGCCTGGTGCTCCGGAGAGTCGGCCGGGTTGGCGGTGCAGTTGTAGAGCCACGGGTCGACGTAGAAGGACATGTTGACCACGTCCAGGCCGACCTTGCCGGCGTGCAGCAGGCTGTTGACCACCGGCTCCAGGAAGAAGTAGCCGGAGTCCTGGCCGCCCTTCAGCTCGACCAGGGAGATGTTCGGGGCGACGCCGGAGAGGCCGAAGCCGTTGGCGGCGGCGCCGATCGTGCCGGCCACGTGGGTGCCGTGCCCGCCGTCGTCGGTGCCGACCGGGTCGAGGCAGCTCGCCACCTCGCACGGGCCGTCGACGTCCACCATGTCGGGGGCGAAGTTGCGGGACAGCGCCCAGTTGAAGTTCGGCGCGATGTCGGGGTTGCTGGCGTCGACGCCGGTGTCCAGCACGCCGACGGTGACCCGGCGGTCGCCCGGCTCGACCTTGCGCGCCTGGTCCGCCCGGATCATCTCCAGGCCCCAGAGCTTCTCGTCCAGCGGGTCCATCTTCTTGCCGCGCTTGGCGCCCGCGCCCTTGGCCGCGGCGGCGGCCAGAAGGTGCTCCTGCTCGACCCGGTCCAGCTTGGGCTTGCGGCCGATCGCCTTCTGCTCGCTGGCGCCGATCAGCGCGGTCGCGGCGGTGGCCTTGGCCGCGAAGTCCGCCCGGTCGCTGGTCACCCGGAACATGCCGACGTCGTCGGAGCGGGAGACCACCGTGCCGCCGGCCGACCGGATGGCGGCGATCGCGGCGTCCGCCGAGACGCCGTCCTCGGCGACGACGGTGAAGGTACGGGCACTGCTCGGCTCGGCACTGGCCGGCACGCTCATGCCTGTCACCGCAAGTGCCAGTGCGGTCGCGGACGCGACAGCACCGGCGGTGAAGCGCTTGCTCACCACATCGGATCCTCTCGTTGAGGGACGTGGCAGCCATCAGACATCACCGGTGCGCATTCCGCCAGGGCAGCGTCGGCTATGGCGGGAATCTCGTTTTCATCCGCAGTGCGGGCGGCAGCCGGACCGTCCAGGTCGTCACGGCAGGGCGGGCTCGGTGGCGCGTGGCTCCGGGCGGTCCCCGGCACGGGGAGCGCGCAGCTCGTCGACGCGTACCAGCGCGACGCCGGCGACGATCAGGGCGCCGCCGAGCAACTGCACCACGGCGGGCAGTTCGCCCAGCACCAGCCAGGCGATCAGCACGGCGAACATCACCTCGGTCAGCCCGACGAACGACGACAGCCGGGCGCCGAGGATCCGGGTGCCGGCGATCCCGGCGAGGTACGCGACGACGGCGGCGACCAGCGACAGGCCGACCACCGGCACCAGCCAGCTGGTGCGCTGCCCGGCGAAGGTGACCTCGTCGAGGGACACGCGCAGCGGCAGCGCGCCGACCGCACCGAGCAGCAGCAGGACGGCGGCCCCGACGGCCATGCCGCCGCTGGCCATGGCCACCGAGGGCAGCTCCTCGTCGACCCGTCCCGCGAGCACGAAGTAGCCGGCGAGGCCGACCGCCGCCCCGAGCCCCCAGAGCACGCCCACCGGGTCGAGGCGGCCGGCGCCGGTCAGGTCCAGGACGAAGAACAGGCCGGCGAGGGCCGCCACCGAGCCGGCGACGGTCAGCCGGCGGGGACGCTGCCCGTGGACCAGCCACATCCAGCCCACCACCAGGACGATGCCGAGGTACTCCAGCAGCAGCGCGACGCCGACCGGCAGGTAACGGACCGCGTTGAAGAAGCAGACCTGGGCCGTGGCGACCCCGAGCAGCCCGAACACGCCGATCGCGGCGAGGTTGCGGCGCAGCACGCCCCACCTGCCGCGCAGGGACAGCACGGCCGGGACCGCCACGACCAGCGCGGCGACGCCGACGCGGGCGACCACGGCCGCTTCGGCCGACCAGCCGGCGTCGATGAGCGACCGGGCGAACGTGCCGGACGTGGCGAAGGTGACGGCGGAGAGCAGGGCGAGGCCGAGACCGAGCCCGGCGGCGGGTGGTTGACGCATCGATCCACTCCCACTGTCATGAGTAAACTGCCACTATGCTCGTGACGCTATGCGGCCACCCCGACAGGAGTCAAGTTGCTCTTCACCCATGACACGGAATGCTCCCTGACTGCCATGGCCGCGCTGGTCAACACCGACGGCCGCGCCGGTGAGGGCCTGCCCGATGTCGCCGCCCTGGACGCGTTCTTCGTCGCCCACACCTACAGCGGGCGGCACGAGCACACGGAGGGCGAACTGCGGGCGGTACGCGACCTGCGACCCCGGCTGCGCCGCGTCTGGTACGCCGACACCGAGGGGATCGTCGGCATCGTCAACGGGCTGCTGCGCGAGAACGCCGCGCTGCCGCAGCTCATCACGCACGACGACGAGCCGTACCACATCCACGCCGTGCCTCGCGACGCGCCGCTGGCGACCAGGATGGCCGTCGAGGCGGCGATGGCGCTGGCGGATCTCGTACGCACCGGGGAGCTGCGCCGGCTGCGGATCTGCGACCACCCGGACTGCGAGAACGTGCTCGTCGACCTGTCGAAGAACCGCTCCCGCCGGTTCTGCGACGCGGGCTGCGGCAACCGTGCCGCCGTCACCGCCTACCGCGCCCGCAAGGCCGCCGACGGGCGCTGAACCGAAGGTGGGGAATCGTCAGCGACACGGCCCGGGACCGGCTGCCCCGGCCTTTGGAGCTGATGTCGCAGACGATTCAGCTTCCACAGGCTCGCGGCAGCATGGTCCGCCGGGCATCAAGGTGGCCGCCCGCTCGCCTCGACCAGGCCCGCCGGCATCGCCTCCCGGAACGCCGCCGACGTGCCGAGCCCCACCGGGCCGGACCAGCCGGCGGCACCGGCGCGGGGTCAGGGGTGGGTCATCCGGAGCAGGTCGAGCGCCTCGTCGAGCTGGGTCTCGGTCAGCTTGCCCGAGTCGACGTGCCCCCGGGAGACGACCACCTCGCGGATCGAGACCTGCTTGGCCAGCGCCTCCTTGGCGATCGAGGCGGCCTCGTCGTACCCCAGGTAGCGGTTGAGCGGGGTGACGATCGACGGCGAGCCCTCGGCGTACGCCAGGCAGACCTCGGCGTCCGCGACCAGGCCGACCACCAGGCGGTCGGCGAAGAGCCGGCTCGACGCGGCGAGCAGGCGGACCGACTCCAGCAGGTTGCGGCCCATCACGGGGAGCATGACGTTCAGCTCGAAGTCGCCCTGTGAACCGGCGAACCCGACGGCGGCGTCGTTGCCGATGACCTGGGCGCACACCTGCCGCACCGCCTCGGCGACCACCGGGTTCACCTTGCCCGGCATGATCGACGAGCCGGGCTGGAGGTCGGGGATGCGCAGCTCGCGCAGGCCGGCGCGGGGGCCCGAACCCATCCAGCGGATGTCGTTGGCGATCTTGTAGAGACCGACGGCGACCGTACGCAGCTGCCCGGAGGTCTCCACCAGCGCGTCCCGGGCGCCCTGCGCCTCGAAGTGGTTGCGCGCCTCGGTCAGCGGCAGTCCGGTCGAGCCACGCAGCTTCTCGATGACCTTCGCGGCGAAGCCGAGCGGGGTGTTGATGCCGGTGCCCACCGCCGTGCCGCCCAGCGGCAGCTCGGCCAGCCGGGGCAGCGCCCCCTCCAGCCGCTCGATGCCGTAGCGGACCTGGGCGGCGTACCCGCCGAACTCCTGCCCGAGGGTCACCGGGGTGGCGTCCATCAGGTGGGTACGCCCGGCCTTCACCACGGTCTCGAACTCCGCCGCCTTGCCCTCCAGCGCCTCCGCCAGGTGGGCCAGCGCGGGCAACAGGTCCCGCGCGACCGCCTCGGTGGCCGCCAGGTGAATCGAGGACGGGAAGACGTCGTTGCTGGACTGCGACGCGTTCACGTCGTCGTTCGGGTGCACGTCCCGGCCCAGTTCCCGGCTCGCCAGCGTCGCGATCACCTCGTTGGTGTTCATGTTCGACGACGTGCCGGAACCGGTCTGGAACACGTCGATCGGGAACTGGTCGTCGTAGCCGCCGTCGGCCACGTGCGCGGCGGCGGCGGCGATCGCCGCGGCCACGTTCGCGTCGATCACGCCCAGCTCGCCGTTGACCTCGGCCGCCGCCCCCTTGATCTGGGCCAGCGCCCGGATCTGAGCCGGCTCGATGCCCCGGCCGGAGATCGGGAAGTTCTGCACCGCGCGCTGGGTCTGCGCGCGCCACAGCGCCTCGGCGGGCACCTCCACCTCGCCCATCGAGTCGCGTTCGATCCGGTAGCCCGTCGCCTCTGGAGTCGTCACGCGTACCATCCTGCCGCGCCGCGCGCCGACGTGCAGATGATCGCGGCGAGCCGGGTCGGCGCCGACGGTCACGGCGCCCCGGACGAAAGCCGACAGCGTTCCGAGAGCGGATCGACAGTCCTCACGCCGACACTCGTCACCGGGTCGCCGCCGCCGGCGACCGAACGGGGGCGGTGCGCCCGCCGGCTCCTCAGGGCGGGCGCACCGACGTCACTCGAAAAGCCGAGCGCCTCCCGCGTGTCACGTATCTAGGATCGTGGAACTACCCGCACTCCCATCGGAGGATCTTCCACCTTGCACGGACAACGGGGTTCCACCGGCCTGCCCGTCACACGCCGCCGGCGCGTTCCGCGCCGGCTTCTGGCCACCGGCCTCACCGCCCTGCTCACCGCCACCACGGCCCTGGCCGTAACCGCCACGCCGGCATCCGCCGGGGTGAGCCAATTCATCCTTCCGACCAGCGGCAGTTGGACCGACGCCCGTCAGCCGTCGACCGCTTCTGCGGAGATCGACGGCACCGTGCCGGTCGGCACCTGGACGTCCGGCGACGACAAACACACCTCGCGGGCCTACTTCACCTACGACCTCTCTCCGTTCCAGGGCAAGCGCATCATTCGTGCCCTCGGTGTCACCGAGGAGACGGCGGTCAACGAATGCTCGAAGCCACGCGAGATCGAGCTGTGGCGGACCGACGTACCGACCACCGCATTGACCTGGGAAACGTCACCCACGGTTCGCGAGAAGATCGCTGACATCGCGCCGACCGCTCCCTGTCAGGGGCAGCTGGAAGTGCTGCTCACCGAGGCGGTACGGCAGGCGGTCGAGGCCGGGCAGACCTCGATCACCTTCATGGCACGGATCGCCGGAGACCACGAGGACAAGCTGCCCTACGGCCGATGGATCAGGGAACTCGGCATCTCCATCGACGCGAACACGCCGCCGGACGTACCGACCAACCTGGAAGTCAACGGGCTCCCCTGCGCCGACGAGCTGCACATCGGGACGGCCACGCCGTACCTCGCGGCGAGGGTCACCGACGCGGACGCGGCACCGTCGAACGCCGAACCGGTGACCGCCACCTTCGCCTGGTGGCCGGTGACCGACCCGACCATGCGGACCGAGCAGACGTCCCCGGCCAAGGCCGCCGGGTCGCCTTTCTCGTACAGCGTTGCGGCCGGCCAGATGGTCAACGGGACGTACGCCTTCGCCGTCCGGGCCACCGACAGGGCAGGCGACACCTCCGCCTGGTCGGCGGAGTGCCGGTTCGCGGTCGACACCACCAGCCCCGCCCAGCCGACGGTCAGTTCGACGGACTACCCGGCCGACGACGGCTGGTACGGCGGTCCCGGCATCCCGGGCCAGTTCACCTTCTCCGCCGGCGGCGACACCGACACGGTGCGATTCCGCTACAGCCTGTCCGGGGGGCCGGCGACCGACGTGGCGGCCGACGTCCCGGGCGGCTCGGCGACCGTCACCCTCACCCCCGACCGGGACGGGCCGAGGACGCTCACCGTCGAGGCGGTGGACCTCGCGGGCAACCGCTCCACGCCCACGAGCTACGTGTTCCGGGTGCGCACCACCAGCCCGACGATCACCGACGCCAACCCGACGGCCGGGTACGGCCAGCCGCGCAACCTGACGTTCGCGCCGCGGATGGAAGGCGTCGTCGAGTACACGTACCGGCTCGACGACGGGCCGGAGCAGACCGCGCCGGCGACCGCCGACGGCACGGCCACCGTCACCATCACGCCGACGAAGCCGGGCTACAACACCGTGTACGTCCGCAGCCGCACCGCCGGTGACCTGCCGTCCGGCGAGGGCAGCTACCGGTTCCACCTGGCGACCAAGCCCACGGTCAGCTCCGTCGAGTACCCGATCAACAAGTTCCAGGGTGCGGTCGCCGGCACGCCGGGGACGTTCGTCCTCCAGGCCGGCATGCCCGGGGTGACGGAGTTCGTCTACTCCTTCGACGGCCGTCCGGCGCAGACGGTCGCGGCGGGCGCAGACGGGTCGACGTCGGTGGGGTACACCCCGACGACCGCCGGGATCCACCGGGTCACCGTCCACACGCGGACCGGCGACGGCACCGTGTCGGAGACCTTCAGCGGCACCTTCTACGCCAGCCGGGCCAGCTGACGTAGGGCAACGACGAGGGGCGCCGGGCTTGCTGCCCGGCGCCCCTTCGCGTACGCGTGGATCAGCGGCGCCCGACCGTCAGCACCGGCTTGGTGACCTCGGCGAAGAAGTCGTTGCCCTTGTCGTCGACCACGATGAAGGCCGGGAAGTCCTCCACCTGGATCTTCCAGACCGCCTCCATGCCCAGCTCCGGGTATTCCAGGACCTCGACGTGCTTGATGCAGTCCTGCGCGAGCCGGGCGGCCGGGCCGCCGATCGAGCCGAGGTAGAAGCCGCCGTGCTGCTCGCAGGAGCGGGTGACCTGGGCGGAGCGGTTGCCCTTGGCGAGCATGACCTGCGAGCCGCCCGCGGCCTGGAACTTCTCCACGTACGCGTCCATCCGGCCGGCGGTGGTCGGGCCGAACGAGCCGGACGCGTAGCCCTCCGGCGTCTTGGCCGGGCCGGCGTAGTAGACCGCGTGGTCGCGCAGGTACTGCGGCATCGGCTCACCGGCGTCCAGCCGCTCCGCGATCTTGGCGTGCGCGATGTCGCGGGCCACCACGAGCGGGCCGGTCAGCGACAGCCGGGTCTTCACCGGGTACTTCGACAGCTCCGCGCGGATCTCGTCCATCGGCCGGTTGAGGTCGACGCGGACCACCTCGGACGCGTCGAGCGTCTCGTCGGTGACGTCGGGCAGGTAGCGCGCCGGGTCGGTCTCGAGCCGCTCCAGCCACACACCCGACGGGGTGATCTTGGCGACCGCCTGCCGGTCGGCCGAGCAGGAGACGGCGATCGCCACCGGGCAGGACGCGCCGTGCCGGGGCAGCCGGACCACCCGCACGTCGTGGCAGAAGTAGCGCCCGCCAAACTGCGCGCCGATGCCGAAGTTGCGGGTCAGCTCCAGCACCTCCGCCTCCAGCTCCAGGTCGCGGAAGCCGTGCGCGCTCATCGAGCCGGAGGTGGGCAGCGCGTCGAGGTACTTGGCGCTGGCGTACTTGGCGGTCTTCAGGGCGTACTCGGCGGAGGTGCCGCCGATGACGACGGCGAGGTGGTACGGCGGGCAGGCGGCGGTGCCGATCAGCCGCAGCTTCTCCTCCAGGAACTGCATCATCCGCGTGGGGTTCAGCAGCGCCTTCGTCTCCTGGTAGAGGTACGACTTGTTGGCCGAGCCGCCGCCCTTGGCCATGAAGAGGAACTTGTACGCGTCGGGCTGCCCGTCCGGGTCCTCCGCGTAGAGCTCGACCTGGGCCGGCAGGTTGCTGCCGGTGTTGCGCTCCTCCCACATGGTCAGCGGGGCGAGCTGCGAGTAGCGCAGGTTGAGCCGGGTGTAGGCCTGGTAGACGCCGCGCGAGACGGCCTCGGCGTCGCTGCCGTCGGTGAGCACGTGCCGGCCGCGCTTGCCCATCACGATCGCGGTGCCGGTGTCCTGGCACATCGGCAGCACGCCGCCGGCCGCGATGTTGGCGTTGCGCAGCAGGTCGAGCGCGACGAACCGGTCGTTCGGCGAGGCCGCCGGATCGTCGATGATCGACCGCAGCTGGGCCAGGTGCGCGGGGCGCAGGAAGTGCGCGATGTCGTGCATCGCCTCGGCGGTCAGCGCGGTGAGCGCGGTCGGCTCCACGGTGAGGAACCGGCGACCCCCGGGCCCGTTGACGACGTCGACGCCCTCGTCGGTGACCAGGCGGTATTCCGTCTGGTCGGGGCCGGTCGGCAGCAAGGGAGCGTACGAGAACGCGGCGGCACTGCTCATGAGCGGAAAGCCTAGGGCAGAAGAGTCGATCAGTCGCACCCGCCGGGTGGGTCCTGGGACGACGCTCTCACCCGGGGCAGAGCTCCCGCTTCGGGCCGCAGCTGTCCTCCGGCCCGGGGACGCCCGCCGTGCCGCCGGGGCCGGGTACGCCGCCGTCGCGCGGCGGGGCCGGGGCGCCCGGCACCCCGCCGAAGCGGACGTAGCCGATCTCCCGCCCCTCGCCGATGACCATGCCCCTCGGGCCGACGGCGAGGGCGTTCGCGGAGGTGCGCAGGCTCGCCAGTTCCCGCCCGGTACGCGGGTCCAGCGCCACCAGCCGGGACGGCTTCTCGTCGGCGATCACGGCCGCGTACGGGGTGAGCGCCGCACCGGCCTTCGCCCCGGTCGGACGGGTCCACCGGACGCGCCCGGCGCCCAGCTCCCGGCCGACCACCGCGCGCTTGTCGGCCGACCGGACCAGGGCGTACCGGTCGTCGACCGCGAGCAGCTTCTCCCCGGCGGAGGTGACCAGCAGCAGCCGCCCGTCGTAGCCGTCGAGGACCGCCTCGCGGGCGTCCGGGGCCACCCCGATCAGCACGTTGCGCGCGCCGTGCGGGTCCTCCCGCTGCACGCAGCCGGCGTTGTCGGCGGTCCGCAGGTTGATCCCGGCCCGCCGCCACGTCTCCTGGCCGGTCGCCGGGTCGCGGCCGGAGATGGCGAAGTAGCAGGTGCCGTCCTGGGAGCGGGCGGTGATCCGCAGCAGCCGGCCACCGACCACCGACAGCCGCTCGTCGCGGCCGGGCTCGACGTCCTGGAGCACCCGCCCGGTGGCGGTGTCGAGGACGTGCACCCGGCCGTCGATGGGGAAGCCGAGCAGCGGCGGCACGGGTTCCGGGCCGGCCACCTCGTCGTCGATCCGGACGGCGTCCAGCCGGCGGGTGTCGAGCAGCCCCGGGTTGTCGCCGAGCAGACCGCTGCGCACGCCGGGCACGAAGGCCGTCCAGAGCGGGGCGGTGCCGCGCGCGTCCCAGGCGCTCACCGTGCAGTCGGTGGCCTCGACGCAGCGGGCGTCGAGCAGCATGTTGCGGTACGTCCAGACGGCCACCGCGTCGCCGTTGCGCCGCCGCGTGGCGCCGGTCGTCGGATCCAGCACCTCGTACCCCTTGACCAGCAGCTTGCCCACGACGACGACGGGGTCCCGGTCGCCGCCGGCCACCGCGGCCCAGTCGGCCTTGCGCTCCCACAGCTGGGCGCCGGTGGCCAGGCTGCGCGCCTCCACGCGGGTGCGCTGCTCGACCACCACGGTGTCGCCGGCGATGGTCACGCTGCGCGGGGTGCCGCCGACGCGCTGCTGCCAGACCACGTCCGGCTCGGAGATCGGCTCGCTGCGGTCGACCCACTCCCACACCCCGGGGAACGGGTTCCACACTCCGGTGGCGGCGAGCGCGACGACCACGACGAGCGCGAGCAGCAGCCCGCCACGCCACCCCCCGAGGCCGCCCGCCTTCGCCACACGCACACGGTAGCGACGACCGCAGCGCCGCCGCTCTCCCGCGCCGCCGTGTCGCCGCCCTTTCTCGCGTGCCCGTGGGCGTACGGGAGGGCCTCCGCCCGCTGCTCAGCGCTGGGCGGCGGAGCGGATCAGGGGGAGGGTGCGGTAGGGGATCTGCTCGGCCAGGGCGATGATCGTCGAGGCGCGGCGGATGCCCTCGTACGAGACGATCTGGTCGATCACCCGCTGGAGGTCGGTGTTCGAGCGGGCCACGATCCGGCAGAGCAGGTCGCTGGAGCCGGTGATGGTGTGCGCCTCCAGCACCTCCGGGATCGCGGCCAGGTGCGCGGCGACCTTGTCGTGCCCGTGCCGCTGGCTGATCTCCAGGGTGACGAAGCTGGTGACCCCGAACCCGATCGCCGCCGGGGTGATCTCCGGCCCGAACCCCGAGATGACGCGCCGCTCGACCAGCTTGTCCAGCCGGGCCTGCACGGTGCCCCGGGCGACCCCGAGGCGTCGGGAGCACTCCAGCACCCCGATGCGCGGCTCCTCGGCGAGCAGTTCGATCAACCGCGCGTCGAGGGCATCGAGCTGTACACCTTGACCAGCACTCATGGTGTATCACCCTACTTAATGCGCAACCTGACCAGGCGTTGGCGCGACAGTTGCCCAGTACGGCACTCCACCGCGATCCTCGCCACAGGACCCTGCACACGACCAACGGCGGCGGCCACGGGGCCGACCGGAACTTGAGGGAGACCGCGATGACCCAGGCGATCGACCGCCCCCAGGCGACCGACGACGTCGACGTCGACGTGCTCGTCGGCGCCGTGGACCACGACATCAGCCGCGACCCGTTCCCGGTCAAGGGCCTCGACCACGTGCACTTCCTGGTGGGCAACGCCAAGCAGGCCGCGCACTACTACTCCACCGCGTTCGGCATGACCTGCGTGGCGTACCGGGGCCCCGAGCAGGGCTACCGGGACCACGCCCAGTACGTGCTGACCAGCGGCTCGGCCCGGTTCGTGCTGACCGGCGCGGTCCGCCCGGACGCCGAGGGCGCCGAGCACGTCGCGAGGCACAGCGACGGTGTCTCCGACATCGCGCTGGAGGTGCCGGACGTCGACGCCGCGTACGCGCACGCCACCGCGCAGGGTGCCACCGGCCTGCTCGAACCGCACGACGTCAGCGACGAGCACGGCACCGTACGGCTGGCCGCCATCGCGGCGTACGGCGACACCCGGCACACCCTCGTCGACCGGTCCCGCTACACCGGCCCGTTCCTGCCCGGGTTCGTGGCCCGCAAGCCGATCGTGGACCGGCAGCCGATGATCGACGCCGGCCTCCAGCCGAAGCGGTTCTTCCAGGCCGTCGACCACGTGGTCGGCAACGTCGAGCTCGGCCGGATGGACGAGTGGGTCGAGTTCTACAAGCGCGTCATGGGCTTCTCGAACATGGCCGAGTTCATCGGCGACGACATCGCCACCGACTACTCGGCGCTGATGAGCAAGGTCGTCGCGAACGGCACCCGCAAGGTGAAGTTCCCGCTCAACGAGCCGGCGATCGCCCGCAAGAAGTCGCAGATCGACGAGTACCTGGAGTTCTACCAGGGCCCGGGCGCCCAGCACATCGCCGTGGCCACCAACGACATCCTGGCCAGCGTCGACGCGATGCGCGCCGCCGGCGTCGAGTTCCTCGACACCCCGGACTCGTACTACGACGACCCGGAGCTACGCGCCCGGATCGGCCAGGTGCGGGTGCCGATCGAGGAGCTGAAGACCCGCAAGATCCTGGTCGACCGGGACGAGGACGGCTACCTGCTCCAGATCTTCACCAAGCCGGTGCAGGACCGCCCGACGGTCTTCTTCGAGCTGATCGAGCGGCACGGCTCGCTCGGCTTCGGCAAGGGCAACTTCAAGGCGCTCTTCGAGGCCATCGAGCGGGAGCAGGAAGCGCGCGGCAACCTGTAACACTGACGAGCGTGACGCAGCCTCCGACGTACCCGACGCCGCCGGCCGGTGGGCCCCCGCCCGCCGCCGGCGGCTTCGCGCCGCCCGCCGGTCCCGCCAACCAGGGGTACGCGGTGCCGCCGCAGCACGCCCCGCCCGGTCAGGTCCCGCCCCCGGGCTGGGCGCCGCCGCCCCCGGGCTGGACGCCGCCGCCCCCGGGCTGGGCCGGGCCGCCCCGCCCGGCCCCGGCGCTCGGACCGGGCGGCCGACCGCTCGCCAGCTTCGGCGACCGGCTGCTCGCCGCGCTGATCGACGGCGCGCTGAGCACGGCGGTGGCGATGGTCCTCTTCCTGCCGCCGTTCCTGATCCTGTTCTGGAACATGATGGACGGCCTGACCCGGACCAACCCGGACGGCACCCTCGCCGATCCCGACCCCGCGTCGTTCCTGACCGACTTCATGCTGCCGATCCTGCTGCTCGAACTGGGCCTGCTGGTGGTCATGCTCGGGCTCTACTGGCTCTACCACGTGGAGTACATGAAGCGCACCGGGCAGACGTACGGCAAGCGGGTGATGAAGCTGCGGGTCGTGCCCCTCGACCCGGCCGCCACGCTGGACCGGCGGATGGCCGGCAGGCGGTACGCCGTGCAGTACGTCGCCGCCATGTTCCTGCCCGGCCTCAGCTACCTCGACGGGCTCTGGCAGTTGTGGGACAAGCCCTGGCAGCAGTGCCTCCACGACAAGTTCGCCGGCACCGTCGTCGTTAAGGTGTCTGCGTGAGCGAGCGCAGCGAGGCCAGGCCATGAGCGTCGGACCGGGGTGGTACGTCGACCCGGCCGATCCGGAGACCCGACGCTACTGGGACGGCGAGGGCTGGATCGGCGCGCCGATCCCCGTCGACGCCACCCCGCCCGAGGGGCCGCCGCCGGCCGAGCCGCCACCCGCGCCCGCCCCGGCGTCGCCCGCGGCGCCGGTCCCCGCGCCGGGCGCCCCCGCGGGCGGGCCGCCCCTGCCGGGGCAGCCGCAGCCGGGCCAGCCCTACCCCTGGCAGCCGCCGCAGGGGCACGGCCAACCGCAGGGCCCGCCGCCCGGTGGCGCTCCGCCGCCCGGCTGGCCACCCGGCGGCTGGCCCGGACGACCGCCGGAGCCGCGCCCGCACGGGCTCCCGCTGGCCGGGTTCGGCGCCCGGCTGGTCGCCCGGCTGATCGACTTCACGATCGTCTTCGCGCTGAACGCCGTGGTGAACGGCTGGTTCGTCTGGCGGCTGGTCGAGGAGGTCACGCCGTACTGGCGGGAGGTGTTCCGGCGGGCGATGGCGGGCGACAGCTCCACCGACAACCTGCCGCAGCCCAGCGAGCAGGCCGGCGGCCTCCAGGTCGTCATCCTGCTGATCGCCACCGCGCTCTGGCTCGCGTACGAGGTGCCGACGACGGCCTCGGGCGGGCAGACGTTCGGCAAGCGGCTGGTGGGCGTCAAGGTGGTGCCGATGAGCGCGAACGAGCCGCTCGGCTTCGGCCGGGCGCTGCGCCGGTGGAACACCCTCGGCCTGCCCACCCTGCTCTGGTACTGCTGCGGCCTCGGCCTGCTGCTCCAGCTCGTCGACGCGCTCTCCCCGCTCTTCGACCACCCGCTGCGTCAGGCGCTGCACGACAAGCGGGCGCAGACCGTGGTGGTCCAGCTCCCCCGCGGCACCCGCAACACCACGGGCGGGCGCGCCACGCCGGACGACCGCACCACCACGCGCGAGCCCACCACCACGGGCGAGCGCACCCCCGACGACCGCACCGACCCCTCGGGAGACACCCCATGACCGACCCTGGACGTCACCAGCCGGCGCTGCGGCTGACCCGCCCCGACCTGGACGCGCTGCCCAACTACGTGCCCGGCCGCAGCCCGGCCGACCTGGCCCGCGAGCTGGGCCTCCCCGAGGCGATCAAGCTGGCCAGCAACGAGGTGCCGTACGGGCCGGTGCCCGGCGTGGTGGAGGCCGTCGCCCAGGCCGTCGCCGGGGTGCACCGCTACCCGGACATGGGCGCGCTCGCGCTGCGCGAGGCGCTGTCCGAGCGGTACGGCGTGGACGTCGACCGGATCGCCACCGGCTGCGGGTCGGTGGCGCTGGCCGAGCACCTCGTCCGGGCCACCTGCCTGCCCGGCGACGAGTTCCTCTACGCGTGGCGCTCCTTCGAGGCGTACCCGATCATCGCGGCGACCAGCGGGGCGACCAGCGTGCGGGTGCCCAACGACGCCGGGCACGGGCACGACCTGGCGGCGATGGCGGCGGCGGTCACCGACCGGACCCGGCTGATCGTGGTCTGCAACCCGAACAACCCCACCGGAACGTCCGTGCGCCGGGCGGAACTGGACCGGTTCCTGGACACCGTCGGCGAGGACGTGCTGGTCGTGATCGACGAGGCGTACCGCGAGTTCGTCACCGACCCGGAGGTGCCGGACGGCCTCACCTACCTCGACCGGCCGAACGTGGCCGTGCTGCGTACGCTCTCCAAGGCCTGGGGCCTGGCCGGCCTGCGGATCGGCTTCCTGGTCGCCCACCCGACGGTGGCGGCGGCCGTGCGCAAGGTCGTGACGCCGTTCTCCAGCAACATGGCCGCGCAGGCGGGCGCGCTCGCCGCGCTGGCGCAGGAGGACGAGGTGCGGCGGCGGTGCGCCCTCGTGGTGGCCGAGCGCGACCGCGTGACGGAGGCGCTGCGCAAGCTCGTCGCCGACGTGCCGGACAGCCAGGCGAACTTCGTCTGGCTGCCGCTGGGCGACCGGGCCGTGGACTTCGGCAAGGCGTGCGAGGCGCGGGGCGTGATCGTCCGGCCGTTCCCTGGCGACGGGGTCCGGGTCACCATCGGCACCCCGGCCGAGAACGACGCCTTCCTGGCGGCGGCGGAGGCCGCGCTGGCCTGAGGCAGGTGCCGGTCCGGTCCGCCATCCCCTCGCGGACCGGACCGGCAGTCTCAGGCCGCCGCCACCGGCCGCCGGACCCGGGCCCGGCGCCGGTACGCGTAGACCGCGAACAGCACCAGGACCAGCCCCGAGGTGGCCAGCCCGCCCGTGAGCACCTGGCCGGAGCGGTCGACGGCGCTGGTGGCCGCCACCGGGACCGGCCCGAAGCCGACCTTGCCGGTGGCGGAGCGCTTCGTCCAGCCGCTGGCCAGGTCGAGCTTCGCCGCCCACGGCCCGTCCGGCAGGCGGCGGTCCAGGGCGACCCGGACGGTGGTCGTGCCGTCCAGCGCGAGGGTGCCCGCCTCCACCTTC
Source organism: Micromonospora sp. M71_S20 (assembly GCF_003664255.1). Lineage (NCBI taxonomy): Bacteria > Bacillati > Actinomycetota > Actinomycetes > Micromonosporales > Micromonosporaceae > Micromonospora > Micromonospora sp. M71_S20. Next base: position 65,633 of record NZ_RCCV01000005.1, read on the forward strand.
ACCGGCCCGGCCGAGAGCCCGCCGGGGCCCTCGGTGAGGCGCAGCTCGCCGGCCAGGTCCAGCGCCCGCCTGCCGGTGTTGCGCACCTGCGCGGTGAGGACGGGCGTGCCGTCCTTCTCCCGCCCGCCGGTCAGCGGGCCGATCTCGAAGCCGGAGGGCGGCTCGCCGCCCGGCCCGACGGAGAGGTAGACCCGGATCCCGGCCCGGCCGACGTTGCGCACGTTCTGCCCGTCCACGCCGGCGACCTCGGCCCAGACGACCGCGTACCGCTCGCCGGCCTCGGCCCGTCGCGGCACGGCGATGGTGACCAGGGCCTCCACCTCCTCGTCGGGGGCCAGCACCTCCTGCGCCGGCTCGACGTCGATCCAGCTGCTCAGCTCGTTCTCGGTGCGGTCCGGGGCGAGGACGAACCCCTTCTTCGTGACGTCGGCCGCGGCGGCGTAGAGGGCGACCGTCCGGCGGGTCTCCGAGCTGTTCTGCACCACGATCCGCCGCTTGATCGTCGTGCCGGGGCGGACGTGGTCGACGACGTACCTGTGCGCCCGGGTGTCGTCGCGTCGCTCGACCGGGGCGTCGAGCAGGCGTACCCCGACCGTGGTCGACGGACCACCCGGACTCGGCTGCGGCGAGGGCCTGGGCGAGCCCTTGCGCCCGTGCGGCTCGACGGCCGGCACGTCCGCCTCGGGGACCTCCGGTTCGGCGAGCACCGGCGGACGGCTGGCGAACGCCGGCCCGGGCTGCGCGGCCGACGCCGGCGCCCCGGCCGTGACCAGGACGGTCACGGCCAGGGCGAGGACGCGGGCCCGGTCACGCCACCGAATGGGTGATCACCCCCGTGTAGGTGCCGCCGACGGCGGTGTTCGGAACGGCGATGCGGATGTCCGGCGCCCAGCTGGCGGTGTTGTTGCCACTGCCAGAGGTCTTCGAGAAGGCGGTGCGGGGCACGCTCAGACTGACCGCGTCGGTCTGGCTGGGCTGGCCGGGCACGAACACGCCGGTGCCGGTGGTGTTGGTAGCTCCGCCCGACCAGTACTCCACCAGTGCCGGCGAGATGGTTTCCTCCGGCGTGCCGCTGCCGGTGGAGAAGGAGCTGGCCGACACCGTGACGGTCCAGGTGGCGTTGAGCGCGGCCCGGCTGTCGGTGACCGTGACGGTGCCGAGTTCGCCGGTGAGGACGCCGCCGGAGAAGACGGAGCCGAGGTTCACGGACGCCGGCACGCTGATGTTCAGGTCGGCGGTGGCGACGGTGAAGGTGACGATGGTGTCGCCGGTCGGCGCGGCCGCGGCGGGCGCCGCCATCGCCACCACGGCGGCCGCGGCGGCGGTCAGGGCAAGAAGTGGCTTCTTCATGAGAGGCACGCTAGACACCCCGGAGAAGACAACAGTGCGTTTTATGGACAAACCCCCCATCAGGCGACGGAGTGGGTGATCGTGCCGCGGTAGGTTCCCCCGACGATGCCGGCCGGGATGGCGATCCGGACGGTGGGCACCCAGGCCACCGTGTTGTTGCCGTTGCCGGCGGTCTTGCGGAACGCCTCACGGACGACGCTCAGGGTCACCGCCTGCGCGAAGGTCGGCTGACCGGGCACCAGCGTGCCGCCGCCGGTGCTCCGCGTCGCCGACCCGGACCAGTACGAGATCCGGTCGTTCGCGATCGTCCGCTGCGCTCCGCCCGCACCGGTGACGAAGACGGTGGCGGAGACCGTGGCGACCCAGGTGTTGGGGTTGACCTGGCCACGCGAGTCACGCACCTCGACCGTGCCCAACTGCCGCGTGAGGGTGCCGCCGGTGAACCCGCTGCCGAGATTGATGGAGGCGGGCACGGTGATGTCCACCCCCACCGTCCGGGCCAGCCGGACCGTCCGGCCGGTCGGCGCGGCGTCGGCCGGCGAGGCGGTGACCAGGATCAGGATCGCGCCCAACAGGGCTGCCAGGAGACGCACAGTGGGACTATAAATAACTTATGTCCGTTTTGTCGAGCAGGCGGGCCGGCCCGCGTTTCACGGCGCGGCCCGGATCACCGCTCACGTCGCCGCGAGGACCAGTGGCTCCGAGGTCAGGTAGTAGCGCCGGTCGTCCGCCGTCGGGTCGACCGGCTTGCGGAGCCGCTCCACGGCCACGAACCCGCCGGCCGCGTACGCCGCGCCGGGCGCCCAGCCGATCCCGTCCGAGCCCACGTTGAGCGCGAAGAAGGACCGTTGCGCCCCCGTCGCCGGGTCCAGCGTCACGAGGTCGTTCGTCTCCGTCAGCAGGTGCACCCGGTCGGGCTGGACGGCGAGCAGCCGCACTTGCGGCAGGTCGGGACGGCGCCACAGCTCCGCCCCCGTACGCGCCGAGCGCCCGACCGGCACCCCGTCCACGACCGCCACGGCCGTCCCGCCGACGAGTTCGGCGTCCGGCCGGTCCAGGGCCGGGGCGGCGACCGGCTCGCCGGCGTCGAGCAGCCAGCCCCGGCCCGCGTCGTCGCCCGGCCTCGCCGTCCGCAACCCGGCGCACCCCGTCCGGCCGGTGCCGCAGCCCACCGGTGTGGCCACCAGCTCGTCGCCGGCGTCCGGCGGCCGCCAGCGCAGGCCCACCGCCCCGGTCGCGGCGTCGCGGAACTCGACCACCGCCGGTCCCGCGCAGGAGTCGACGATGATCAGGTGCCCGGACGCGGTCGTGCCGAGCGCGTCCCGGCACCCGGCGACCGTGTCGCCCGGTGGCACCGTGACGGTGACGTGGGACCGCCACAGTTCGCGGCCGTCGGCCAGGTCCACCGCACGCACCCACTCCGCTCCGGCCGCCACCACCACCTGCCGGCCGTCGGGCGCCCGGGCCACGAAGATCCCCCGGGGGTCCCAGACCGTCGCCGCTCCGGTGCGCCGGACCGTCCGCTCCCCCGCCGGCGCCGGCCCGTCCGCCCGCCAGGCGACCCGGCCGCTCCGCGCGTCAAGCGCCACCAGGCGCCCGTCCGACCAGCGGGTGACCACGGTCGTACCGCTCGCCACGACCCCGTCGAGCGCCGCCGGCCAGCGACGGTACGACCAGTACGGGGTGGTCCGGTGCCGGCCGTCGACCGGGCGGTCGGCGTAGACCTGGCGGTGGGCCGCGTAGACCCGCAGCCGGCCGTCCACGACGAGCGGGGCGACGGGGAGCCGGCCGATCACACCGGCGGCGGGGGACACGGCCGGCGGATACCCGGCGCGGGCGGGCGTGACGACCTCGGCGGGGGCGAGCACCCGGTAGACCGTCGCCGCGACGGCGACGGTGCCGAGCAGCGCCGCGACCGCCACCGCGATCCGCCGCCGGCCGTTCGGGAACCCCATGCCGCACCTCCGCCCGGCACCCTACCCAGCGGAGCCGGTCAGGGCCCTGTCAGGTCACCGGCGGACGGGTGTGCCGGCGGCGGCCCCTGCCGGGCCACGCACGCTGCGCGCCGCATTGCCCGTGTATTCGCCTCGGGCCGCCCCGCGTGCCTCAGGCCGCCTCGGTCGCGTTGGCGGCCGCTGCGGCGGCCAGGTCGGCGAGGTCCTGTCGCAGCGCGCGCTCGACCGCCCGGGCCGCCAGCCCGCCGAGCAGCAGCGCGACCACCCGGCCGTACGGGGCAGTGGGCACCGCCTCCTGCTCGACCGTGACGGCGGTGCAGCCCCGGCGACGCCGCTCGACCGGGCGCAGTGTCCACGTGATCCGGTAGTCCACCCCGGCGCCCCGCGAGCCGAGCACCAGCCGTCGGGGCGGCTCGGCCTCGATGACGACGAACTCCTCGACCAGCGCGGTGCCGTCGGGCTGGGAACGGGTCTCCCGCCACACGGTGCCCGGGCCGAACCGGCCGGGGGTGAGCACCTCCACCGGCCCGGTGAAGCGCCGGGTGCGGGTGGTCAGGTCGGTCAGCAGCCGCCAGAGGTCGACGTCGTGCGCCTCCACGAACTCCGTGACCGCCACCGTCGACATGCCACCTCCCGTGGCCTCGACGGTACGCCGGGTGAGCGCGGATCGGGGCCCCCGGAGCGGATTTTCCACCGCCGGGAGCCCCGATCCGGAGCGGTCGACCCGTCAGCGACCGAACTGGCCGGCCCGGATCGCGCCGACGAAGGCCGCCCACCCCGGCGGGCTGACCGCCAGCGCGGGGCCCGCCTGGTCCTTGGAGTCGCGTACGCCCACCACGCCGAGGGCGTCGACCAGGTTGTCCGCCACCTCCACGCAGAGGCCCTGGTCGTTGGAGCGGCTGCTGGTACGCCAGACCGCGCCCGGGAGATCGTTCATCGTCGTCACCTTCCTGTCGTCGGTACGCCAACCGGCGGCCGGGCCGGGACCGGAAGGGGCGTCCGGTCCGGCCCGGCGCGGCATGGCGACGGAATCCGCGACGATCAACGCGCAAGCAACGGTCCCCGGTCGCACCAACTGTGCGACCGGGGACCGTCGATGATCGGAAGGTGGGTCAGCGGGCGGCGAGGACCTTCCCGGTCACCTCGCCCAGGGCGATGGTGGTGCCGTCCGGGCCGGGCGCGGTGGCGGTGATCGTCACCGTGTCGCCGTCCTCCAGGAACGTGCGGGTCTCGCCCCCGGCGAACTTCACCGGCTCGGTCCCGCCCCAGGTGAGTTCCAGGAACGAGCCGACCTGCCCCCGTTCGGGCCCGGAGACGGTGCCCGAGGCGTAGAGGTCGCCGGTGCGCAGCGAGGCGCCGTTGACGGTGAGGTGGGCCAGCTGCTGGGCCGGCGTCCAGTACATGGTGGCGAACGGCGGCTCGCTGACCCGCTCGCCGTTCCACTCCACCGACAGGCGCAGGTCCAGCCCGACGTGCGGCACGTCGCGCAGGTAGTCGGCGACCGGCGGGTCCTGGTCGGGGGCGGGGACGAAGGCGTCGCCCAGCGCGTCCAGCGGGGTCACCCAGGCCGCGACCGAGGTGGCGAAGGACTTGCCCAGGAACGGGCCGAGGGGCTGGTACTCCCAGGCCTGGATGTCGCGGGCCGACCAGTCGTTGACCAGCACGACGCCGAAGACGTGGTCGGCGAAGTCCTCGGTCGGCACCCGGCCGCCCAGCGGGCTGGGCACGCCGACCACGAAGCCGACCTCGGCCTCGATGTCGAGGCGTACGGACGGGCCGGTGACCGGGCCCTGCGGGGTGGCCCGCTGCCCGCTCGGCCGCACCACCGGGGTGCCGGAGACGACCACCGTGCCGGCCCGGCCGTGGTAGCCGATCGGCAGGTGCTTCCAGTTGGGCAGCAGCGGCGGCTGGCCGGGGCGGAAGATCTGGCCCACGTTGGACGCGTGGTGCTCGGAGGAGTAGAAGTCGACGTAGTCGGCGACCTCGAAGGGCAACTGCATCCGCACCCCGGCCAGCGGCACCAGCAGCGGCTCCACCGCCGCCCGGTGGGCGGCGTCGGTGAGCAGCTCGGTCACCCGCTGCCGGACGGCCGTCCACTGCGGACGGCCGAGGGCCATGAAGTCGTTGAGGGTGGGCCGACCCAGCGTCCCGGCGGCCAGCACCAGGCCGGCCTCCTCCGCACCGGCCAGGTCGAGCACGAAGTCGCCGATGCGTACGCCGACGCGCGGCGCGCCCTCCGCGCGGCGGAACACCCCGTACGGCAGGTTGGCCACCCCGTACGGCGAACCGTCGGCACCAGTCACCCACGTCATGCGTCGAAGCCCCCGTTCACCAGCCCCAGCCGGATCAGATCGGTCAGTGGTTCCAGGATGCTGCACGAGCCGAAGCCGATCCACAGCGGGCGCGGGCCGTCCAGCCCGGCCTCGGCGTACTGCACCAGCGGGCGCGGGTCGGTCGCGGTGAGCAGCTCGGCGACCCGCTCCACGGTGGCGCCCCCGGCGGCGGCCAGCGTCGCCGCCAGCACGTTGACGAAGCCGTGGTGGGTGAAGCCGGTCTCCGGGTCGAGGTGCCGGACCGCCTGGTGCAGCCCGGCGGTCAGCTTGAACGGCAGGCCCCGGTCCCGACAGGCGCAGATCACGGCGGCCAGCTCCGCCGGGGTCGGGAACAGCTCGGCGGCCAGCCCGCCGGTGCGGAACTTCGCGGCGATCGGCACCCCCTCGGCGCGGGCGGCGGCGAGCGCGTCCAGCGCCCCCATCAGCCCGAACGTGAGGGGCAGCTCGGCGTAGACGGCGTCGAGGGCGGCCGGGCCGGCACCGGCCCGGCGGGCCAGCGCCACCAGCTCGGTCAGGCCGGGCAGCGGGTCCTCGCCGCGCCGGGCCACCGCCGCCTCCACCTGGCGTACGCGGATGCGCGGGTCGGCCGTGGTCCGCACCTCGTCGAGCCGGTCGAGGGGCACGTCGCCGATCACACCGACCGCGATCCGCTCGTCGGCGCCGAGCAGGCCCGCCAGCTCGGGCAGCCTCGTGGCGGGGACCAGGAGCGGGCCGACCAGGTCGGCGTACCAGGAGGTGCGGTGTCGCCGGTGCGCGGCGACGGCGTCGGGCAGCGGCGCGCTGCCGGGCGGGAAGACGGCGGCGTCGTCGACGAGGCCGTCGAGAAGCGCGGGCACCTGCGTTGACACGAGACAAGAATGTACGGGACGCTACAAGGAACGGACAACAGCGTCCGATTATCGGACGCCATTGGATCGGTGAACGGGACGAACCGGGAGGCGAGATGCCGTACTACCGCAGCGTCGGCGAGGTGCCGCGCAAGCGCCACACCCAGTTCCGCCAGCCCGACGGCAGCCTCTACGCCGAGGAGCTGATGGGCCAGGAGGGCTTCTCCTCCGACTCGTCCCTGCTCTACCACCGGCACGCGCCGACCGCGATCGTGGCGGCCGAGGAGTTCGCCCCGCCAGCGTTCACCCGGGTGCCGAACCTTCCGCTCAAGCCCCGGCACCTGCGCACCCACAAGCTCGACGGCGCCGGCGCCGACCCGGTGCTCGGCCGGCAGTACCTGCTCGCCAACGACGACGTGCGCATCGCGTACGTGCTGGCGGACCGGCCGTCCCCGCTGTTCCGCGACGCCACCGGCGACCACTGCCTGTACGTGGAGTCGGGCACCCTGCGGGTCGAGTCGACCTTCGGCGTGCTCGACGCGGTGCCCGGCGACTACGTCGTCATCCCCACCTCGACCATCCACCGGCTGGTGCCCACCGGCGACGCGCCGACCCGGCTGCTCGCCGTCGAGGCGGCGGGCCACATCGGCCCGCCCAAGCGCTACCTCTCCGTGCGGGGCCAGTTCCTGGAGCACTCGCCCTACTGCGAGCGCGACGTCCGGGGGCCGGACGCGCCGCTCCTGGTCGACGGCGAGGACGTGGAGGTGCTCGTCCGGCACCGGCGCGGCTGGACCCGCTACGTCTACGCCCACCACCCGTTCGACGTGGTCGGCTGGGACGGGCACATGTACCCGTGGGCGTTCTCCATCCACGACTTCGAGCCGATCACCGGCCGCATCCACCAGCCGCCGCCGGTGCACCAGACCTTCCAGGGCCCCAACTTCGTGATCTGCTCGTTCGTGCCCCGCAAGGTTGACTACCACCCGGACGCGATCCCGGTGCCGTACAACCACCACAACGTCGACTCCGACGAGATGCTCTTCTACACCGGCGGCAACTACGAGGCCCGGCGCGGCTCCGGCATCGAGCAGGGCTCGATCTCGCTGCACCCGTCCGGGTTCACCCACGGCCCGCAGCCGGGCGCCGCCGAGCGCTCCATCGGCGCCGACTTCTTCGACGAGCTGGCCGTCATGGTCGACACGTTCCGGCCGCTGGACCTCTGCGACGCCGCGACCGCCTGCGAGGACGACGGCTACGCCTGGACCTGGGCCCGCCGCCCCTAGACGTCGAGGGTGGGGCGGCGCACCGCGACGTCGGCGGCCGTCAGCCCGGCCCCGTGGTGCGGGACAGCACGGCGAGTTCGGCGGCGACCGCGGCGACGATGGCGAGGGCCAGCGGCCACGGGGTGCCGACCAGGGCGTAGAGCAGGATCAGCGCCGGAGCGGCGGCCGCCGCGTAGACGGCCAGCGCCAGCGTGCGGTCGGAGCGGAGCAGGCTCGGCAGGATGGTCCGGGACAGGCCGGGCAGCCGGGCGGCGAAGCGCCAGACCACCAGGGCCCCGCCGAGCGCCGCGAACGCCGCCGCGACCCGGGACAGCCCCGCGCTGCCCGGCGCCATGCAGGCGATCAGCACGGCGGTGATCATCGTCCAGCCCGCGCCGTAGACCACGAGCTGGCGCAGGCCGACCGAGATGGTCCGGCCGGAGTCGACCCGCCCGGGGCTCATCGCGGCGGCCTCGGCGAGGTGTTCCAGCGCCTCGCTCCAGCGCCGCTGCTCCAGCCGCAGCACCCCGATGTCGTGCCGGGCCTCGGCGAGCTGCGGGTCCAGCCGCAGCGCCTCCCGGTAGGCGCGCTCGGCCAGGTCGAACATCTGCATGTTGGCCGCCACCAGCCCGAGCACCAGGTGCGCCTGCGGGTTCTCGGGCGCCAGCTCCACCCCGCGCCACGCCGCGTTCAGCGCCGGCTGCCCGTTGCGCGAGCCGGCCAGGATCGCCGCGGCGCTGCTCTGGGCGTACGCGTCGTCGGGACCCAGCGCCAGGATCCGGTCGGCGGTGCGGGCCGCCTCGGCGTACTCCTCGAGATCGCCGAGGGTGAGCGCGCGGGCGACCAGCGCCGGAACGCTCTCCGGGGCGGCGGCGACGGCGGCGTCGGCGGCGGTGAGCGCCTCCGTCGGCCGGCCGGCCGCGAGGTGCACCCGGGACAGCATGGTCAGCGCCCCGGCGTCGGCCGGATCCAGGGCGACGGCGTAGGAGACCTCGGCGGCGGCCTCGTCGTAGCGGCCCAGCTCGGCGAGGAGCTGGGCGCGTTGGAGGTAGCCGTCGGCGGCGGAGCGGTCGGAGGTGGCGTCGCTGGACATCGCGGCGAGCCTAGGCGGCCGGGGCCTCGTACACCAGGGCCACCGCGATGCCGGTGAGCCCCTCGCCCCGCCCGGGGAAGCCGAGGCCGTCGGTGGTGGCCGCGGAGACGGTCACCGGCGCGCCGACCGCCTCGGAGAGCACCCGCTGGGCCTCCTCGCGGCGCGGGCCGATCTTGGGCCGGTTGCCGATCACCTGCACGGACACGTTGCCGATCGCGAAGCCGGCGGCCCGCACCCGGCGGGCGCTCTCGGTGAGCAGGGCGACGCCCGACGCGCCGGCCCACTCGGGCTGGCCCACGCCGAAGTTGGCGCCCAGGTCCCCGAGGCCGGCCGCCGAGAGCAGCGCGTTGCAGGCGGCGTGCGCGGCCACGTCGGCGTCCGAGTGCCCGGCCAGGCCGTCCTGGTCGGGCCAGTGCAGGCCGGCCACCCAGCACGGCCGGCCCGCCTCGAAGGCGTGCACGTCGGTGCCGATGGCCACCCGGGGAACGATCATGCGAAGAGGGTACGCGTCAGGCGCCGGCGGCGAGCAGGTGCTCGGCCAGCGCGAGGTCGAACGGGCGGGTGACCTTCAGCGCGTACTCCGAGCCGGGGACGCAGGACACCGGGACGCCCTGCTTCTCGACCAGACCGGCGTCGTCGGTGAGCGGGTCGCCGGCGGCGGCGTGCGCGGCCGTCAGCACCGCCCGGCGGAAGCCCTGCGGGGTCTGCACGGCCCGCAGGGCGGAGCGGTCGACGGTGCCGAGGACGACCTCGTCGGCGTCGACCTCCTTGATCGTGTCGACGACGGGGAGCACCGGGATCACCGCGTCGTGCCCGGCGCGGACGGCCGCCGCGACGGATTCCACCAGATCGGTCGGGGTCAGCGCCCGGGCGGCGTCGTGCACGAGGACGATCTCCGGGCCGGCGGGCACCGCCGCGAGGGCGGCGGCCACCGACGCCTGCCGCTCGGCGCCGCCGGGCACCACGCTCACCGGGGCGACCGGGGCGAGCAGGTCGCGCACCGCCGCCACCTCGGCGGCCGGGGCGGCCACGACGATGGTGTGCACCGACGGCGCGGCGGCGAGCCGGCGGACCGCGTGCACCAGCAGGGGCTCCCCACCGAGCAGGCGCAACGCCTTGGGCCGGCCGGGGCCGAGCCGTACGCCGGCACCGGCCGCAGGCACGAGGACCGCGACGTCACCGCACGGATTGAGCTGCGCGGTCACGTCGCGGTCCTCGGTGGTTTGTTCGCTACGAATCGGGTACGACGATGCTGCGGGGACTAGGCCTCGGTCAGGACCTTGTCGAGCAGCGTCTCCGCCTCGTCCTTGGTGCTCTTCTCGGCCAGCGCGACCTCGCCGACGAGAATGTCGCGGGCCTTCGCGAGCATGCGCTTCTCACCCGCGGAGAGACCCCGCTCCCGCTCCCGGCGCCACAGGTCGCGCACGACCTCGGCGACCTTCAGCGGGTTGCCGGAGGCCAGCTTCTCCAGATTCGCCTTGTAACGCCGCGACCAGTTGGTCGGCTCCTCGGTGTGCGGTGCACGGAGCACGTCGAAGACCTTGCCGAGGCCCTCTTCGCCGACCACCTCGCGCACACCCACGATCTCGGCGTTCTCGGCGGGCACCCGGACCGTCAGGTCACCCTGCGCGACCCTCAGGACGAGGTATTGCTTAGGCTCGCCCTTGATCACCCGAGTCTCGATTGCCTCGATGAGTGCGGCCCCGTGGTGGGGGTAAACAACGGTCTCGCCGACACTGAAAACCATAGGTTCGAAACCCCTTTCGCTGTGTCTAGGGTAACACGCTCAGGCACCGATGTCTCACCGCTGTCCTGACCGTTGGCGCAGCTCAGGGGCCCTGTGAGAGGTATTTCTTCAGCTTGACAGGCCGCCAAACCGGTGGTTTGACCACGCTCCGTAACGCTCGGATGACGCCCCGGCACGAGTGACGCGAACGTCGAGATCAAGGGCTATGCGCTCCTCCCATGGTAGCCCGCCAGCCGGGTATGCGCCCAGGTGTAGCGGCAGCCCGCCCCGTGCGGGACGCTGGAGGCAGCGCCGCTGTCCGCTCGCCGAGACGTCCTGGGGGTCCGATGGGCAAGCCCGACGCAGACGGCCCCGGACTGCCCGACCTGCCACCGGAGTGGGGCCGGGTGGTCGTGCCGGACGACGCCTCCGCGCTGGCGGCCGAGGCCGAACAGATCCGCCGCGAGCTGGGTCACACGCCCCGTCGCACCGTCCCGTGGCCGCCAGCCCGGTCCGCGTTCGCCCTGCCCCTGCTGGTGCTGCTGGTGGCGGTGCTGACCACCCTCGCCGGCCTCGCGGCGGTCACCTGGCCCCGGTCCGGCCGGTCCACCCCGGAGCCCACCCCCACCCCGTACGCGCCGCCGGCCGGGTCGGCCGGTCGACCGCTGCCCGCACTGGACCTGGTCGACGCGGGCCAGTCACCGGTGCCCCTGCGCGGACTGGTGCCGGCGATGATCATCCTGGTGGACGGCTGCCCCTGCCCGGACGCCGTGGCCACCGCCGCCGCCCTGGCGCCGGCCGGCGTGACGGTGGTCACCGTCACCGGCGCCCGGCCCGTACGCGCCACGCCGCCGTCCGCCGGGGCCGCGGTGCGACCGCTCGCCGACCCGGCCGGCGGGCTGCGCGCGTTCCTGCACCTGCCGGCCCGCCCCGGCGCCGTCACCGCCCTGCTGGTGGACCGGTCCGGCGTCCTCGTCAAGGTGGTCCCCGAGATCCACTCCGCCGAGGACTACCGCGCCGACCTGACCCGCCTCGCCGCCTGAGCCGCGCCGCCGGGCAGGAACCGCCCGGGTGGCCGTCCGGAAGGGGAACCGCCCGGACGGGAGGGTGCCGCCATCGGTTCCCGACGTGCCGGGGCCCGTTGGCACCCCGGACGGGCGCGGCGGCGGTCAGGGCAGGGCGACCAGTTGCGCCTCGACCCGTAGTGGCTCGGCGTTGGCGCTCGACAGCGAGACCTGGAACGGCCCGCCCCTGCCGGTGACCTCCGTCGACGTGACCGAGCCGTCGCAGGCGCTGGTGATCGGGTCCGCCGCCCAGGCCCCCTCGACAACGATCAGCAGTTCGCCGGGGCCGACACAGCGGTACTGGAGCAGGTGACGCGCCCCGCCCTCGGCGGAGGCCCGCTTCATGAGACCCTCCGCCGGGCTGAGCTCGGCCCGGGCGGTCCAGACCGTGTCGGGGAAGCTGGCCAGCCTGCCGCGACGCGCGCCGCCGTCGAGCCGTTCGTCCACGAGCCGGCGGGGATCGTCAGGCCCGCCAGGCCTGACGTCGACCCCGAGCGCGTCACCGCCGCGCGGGTCGGTCCGGAAGGTGGCGCCGCTGCCCGGGGCGGTGCCGACCACAGCACCGGTCGCCGGATCGACGACCCAGACGTCGGTGATGCCCCCGGCCCCTTCCGTCACCATGACCCGGGCCCGGGCCTGCGATGGGACACCGAGCCGGGCCCGGTCCGCCGGTGCGAGGCTCGACGCGTCCGGCAGGGAGTCGGTGCGAGGCGCCTCGGCCTGCCACCACCAGCCGCCGCCGACCAACGCGACCAACCCCGCCACGGCCAGCACGGCGCCGCGCACCCGATCGTCGGCCCCGACGCCAGTCGTGTGCTCACCCACGCCCGGCCCGGATCCCGGCCGGCCTGCCGCATCGGCGTCCATCATCAGAGGGTAACCGCGCCGGGCGAACGACTCACTCCTGTCGTTCGAGCAACGCGGCGTAGAGGGTCAGGCCGGGGCCGAACGCCAGCATCACCACCCGCCGCGGCGGCGACGCGGCCCGGCGCAGCCGGTCGAGGATCAGCAGCACCGTCGGCGACGAGCAGTTGCCGTGCTCGTCCAGCGTCGCCCGCGAGGCCGCCAGGCCCTCCGGTGGCAGGGCCAACTCCCGCTCGACCACGTTCAGGATGCGCGGGCCGCCCGGGTGCACCGCCCAGCCGTCCACCCCGGACAGCGTCGAGCCGTGCCGGGCCAGCAGCCCCTCGACCAGGCCCCGGACGTGCGTCGAGAGCACCTGCGGCACCTTCGGCGACAGCCCCATCCGGAAACCGGTGTCGGTGACGTCCCAGGTCATGTGGTCGGCCGTCGAGGTGTCCGTGACGGAGGTGACCTCGCGCAGCGCGTACCCCCGGCCGCCGGGGACGACCACGGCGGCGACCGCGGCGTCCGAGAAGAGCGCGTGGGAGACGATCTGCTGAGTGTCGACCCGGGCGCTGGAGGGCTGGATGTGCAGGCTGGTCAGCTCCGCGCAGAGCAGCAGCGCGGGCCGGCCCCGGGCGGTGACGAAGTCGCTCGCCGCGCCCAGGCCCGGCAGCGCGGCGTAGCAGCCCATGTGCCCGACGAACATGCGCTGCGTGTCCGGGGCCATGCCCAGGTCCCGGGCGAGCAGGATGTCCAGCCCCGGGGTGGCGTACCCGGTGCACGAACAGACGACGAAGAGCCCGACGTCGCCGGCGGAGAGGCCGGCGGCCGTCAGCGCCCGACCCACCGCCTCCTTGCCCAGCGGCAGCGCCTCCACCTGGTAGCGGCGCATCCGCCGCTCGGTCGGCCAGTCGGAGACGTCCTCCAGCAGCGGGTTCACGGCGGCCTGCCGGCGGGTGACCCCCGAGTGGGCGAAGATCCGCTGCGCCAGCGCCCGCGTGCTGCCGGAGAAGTGCTTCGAGAAGAAGCCCTCCCACAGGTCGTCCTGCGCGGCCGACGGCGGGTGTGCCGTCCCCAGCCCCGCGATCACCGGTACGGCCACCATGCCCACCTCTCGTCCGGCCTTGCGCACCGGGCGGCCGAGCCCGCCCCTGGACGGGCCCCCCGCACCGTGTGCCCGCGCGTCCGCCGCCTCGGCGGACCCCCCCACGCTCACCAACGAGGAACCGTTCCGTCGCGGTCCGGGTCACCGCCCAGCGCGGCGACGCCGAGCCAGTCCGCGCAGACGTCCGACGTCGCCGGGTGCAGCGAGCCGCAGCGGGCGTCCCGGTAGAGCCGCTCCAGCGGATGACCCCGCCGGGTGGCGGAGGTGCCCGCCGCCTCCAGCACGGACGCCGCCACGTCGGCGGCGGTGGTGCCGGCGAGCAGCTTGGCCCGCCAGACCCAGCGGTTGGTCTCCGCGTCGCCCGGCGCCTCGTCCACCCGGCGGGCCGCCTCCGCGACCACCAGCTGGGCCGCCGCCACCGCCGCGTCGGCCCGGCCCAGGCGGGACCGGACCGCCGGCAGGCCGGCGAGGTTGCGGGCGTTCAGGTGCTCGGCCGCCGCGTCGACCGCCGCCCGGGCGACCCCGACGTAGACGGCGGCGTAGCTGGCCACCAGCCAGTGCGGCATGAGCTGGGCGACCACCAGGGCCAGCCCCTCCACGCCGCCGAGCAGCCGGTCGACCGGCACGGTCACGTCCAGGTGCAGGTCGTGCGAGGAGGTCGCGCGCATGCCGAGCGAGTCCCAGGTGGGCTCCACGGTCAGCCCGTCGCCGGCCGGCACCAGGAACTGGGAGACCACCGACTGGTCGGCGGCGCTGCGGGCGGCCACCAGGTAGCCGTCCGCGTGTCCGGCCCCGGAGCAGAACGTCTTGCTGCCCTTGAGGTGCCAACCGCCGTCGGCCGGCTCGTAGACGGTGCTGAGCTGGGAGAGCCGGGCGCCGGCGCCGCGCTCGCTCATCGCCACGGCGTACCAGGAGCCCTGGGCGGCGGCGGTGAGCAGCCGGTCCCGGGCGGCCAGCGCCTCGTCCGGCACCCCGAGCGCCTCGGCCAGTTCCTCGGTCACCGCGCCCAGCGCACCGGTGACCGAGGCGTGCATGTTGAAGACCAGGGCCGTCGCGCCGTTGCCCCGGGCCAGCTCGGTGGCGACCGCCGCGTACTCGGCGAAGGTGGCGCCCATCCCGCCGAGGGCGGTGGGAACCATCAGGCCGAAGAGCCCGGCCTCGCGCAGGTCACGGAAGTCCTCGACCGGGAACGAGCCGTCCCGGTCGTGCTCCGCCGCCCGGGCGGCCAGCCTCGGTGCCAGGCGGCGAGCCGCCGCCAACGCGTGCTGCGTCATACAGCCCCCTTCTCGGCCCTCTCCCTACCCAGGGACGGGCACCGCTATCCGCTCCGCGTACCACGCCCCTGGTAGAGCACGGCGGTGGACCAGGTCGGCACGATCCGCGGCGTGGGACCAGCAGCCGTCGCGTGCGGACGGTCGCCCGGGACCGCGTACGGGCGGCCGGCGGCGCGCATCCGGCGGACCAGCCAGCCGAGCAGGCCGGGCAGCCCCGGCCTGATGCCCCGCAGGCGCAGGTCGACCCCGTGCCGGGCGCACTCCGCCACCAGCTCCCGGGCGTCCACGAACAACCGTGGATCGTGGATCCCCTTCGGCACCGTCGGCAGCCGCTCGGCGATCCGCACGGCCAGCAGCCGGCTCAGCGCCGTGTCGTTCAACGTGTCCAGGACCAGCAGGCCGCCGGGCCGCAGCAGCCGGCACGCCTCGGCCACCGCGCGCCGCCAGTCCGGCACGTGCTCCAGCAACTCGCCCGCGGCGACCACGTCGGCGCAGCCGTCGGCCAGCGGTACGGCGGTGACGTCGCCGTTGACGGCGGTCACCCCGTGCGCGGCGGCCTGCTCCAGGGCCGACCGGGTGAGGTCGACGCCCACGTGCCGGTAGCCCTTGCCGGCCAGGTGCGGGGCGAGCAGCCCGGCGCCGCAACCGAGGTCGACGAGGAGGGCGCCGGGGCGGGCGGCCGTCGGCACCAGGGCCGCGCGGGCCTCGGCCAGCCAGTGCAGCATCGCGAACGCGCCGTCCGGCCGCCACCACTCGCCGGCCAGGTCGTCGTACTGGCGCGGATCGTTGCGTGGCAGGGTGCGGCCCGCGTCTGGCATGGACCGAGCGTGGCACGACTGCCCGGTAACGACCAGACTTTCCTCATGTCGCCAACGGTGCTAGGGCTGGTCAGGGCGAGTCACCCGGAGCCGGCCGCCGCGGTCACCACGGTGGCCGGGCTGCTGGCGTGGGGCGTCGGGCACCGGCCGGGCGGGGTCCTCGCCGTGGTGCTCACCGTGGCGGCCAGCCAGCTCGCCGTCGGCTGGGCCAACGACGCGCTCGACGCCGACCGGGACGCCACGGTGGGGCGTACCGACAAACCGGTCGCCGCCGGCGCGGTCGGTCGGCGCGCGACGGCCGTGGCCGCGGCGGTGGCCGCGCTCGCCACCCCGGCGCTGGCGCTGGCCACCGGCCCGACCGCCGCGCTCTGCGCCACCCTCGGGCTGGTCTCCGCGCTGCTCTACGACTGGCCGCTGAAGTCGACCCCGGTCTCGGTGCTGCCCTACGCGGTCTCCTTCGGTTCGCTGCCCGCCTTCGTGGTGCTGGCGCTGCCCGGGGCGGTCCTGCCGCCGGTCTGGCTGGTCGCCGCGGCGGCCTGCCTGGGCGCGGGGGCGCACTTCGCCAACGTCCTGCCCGACCTGGCCGACGACGCCCGGACGGGGGTGCGCGGGCTGCCGCACCGGCTCGGATCGGCCGGCAGCCGGGCCGCCGCCGCGCTGCTGCTGCTCGCGGCGACCGCCACGCTGGTCCTCGGGCCGCCCGGGCCGCCGTCGGGGGTCGGACTCGCCGCGGTCGCGGCCGCCGTCGTGGTGCCGCCGCTGAGCTGGTACGCGGGCCGCGCCGCCGCCCGGGCCGGGGGCCGGCAGGTGGCCGCCTTCCGGGCCGTGATGCTGGTCGCCCTCATCGACGTCGTCCTGCTGGTCACGAGCGGCCGACTGGTGTGAGGCGCGCCCCCTCGGGTGCCATCTCCGGGTCGGCGTGCGGGGGTCGATCAGGCCCAACTACCCTGGAGCGCGGTCTGCGCGGGCATGGCCACCACGCCCGGCGTGAGCACCGGGTGGGATCGTGACGAGGAGGACCGACGTGACGCGCTCGATCAGGGGTTCCCGGCGGGCGGCCCTGCTGCTGTCCGGGATGGCCGCGGCGACCGGGCTGCTGCTGTCCGGCTGCGGCGCCGGCCAGGTCTCCGAGACCGCCAACAAGGAGCCGTCGGTCCAGGGCGTCAACCTGTCGGCCCGCAACGGCGAGTACGCGGTCCGCGGCCTGCTGCTCGACTTCCCCGGCACCGAGGGCTACAAGACGGGCGCCGACGCCGTCCTGAACGCCGTGATCTACAACGACTCGCGAAACCCGGTCACCGTGACCGTGACCACCGACAGCGCCCGCGAGGTCGTGATCACCGGCGCCGGCGCCACCGCCAGCCCGTCGGCGTCCCCGAGCGGATCGCCGTCGCCGAGCGCCCCGGAGAGCCCGGCGGCCCCCGAGAGCCCCGGCGCCTCCGAGAGCCCCTCGGGGTCGGCCAGCCCGAGCGCCCCGGAGAGCCCGGCGGCTCCGGAGAGCCCGGCCGCGCCGGCCGGCGAGCCGGCCCGGATCGAGATCCCGCCGCTGAGCTACGTGCAGCTCAACACCGGGTCCGACCGGGTCCTCCGGCTCATCGGCCTGAACGAGTCGCTGCGCTCCGGCCAGAACGTCTTCGTGACCTTCGACTTCGGCAACGGCGTCACGGTCACCGGCCCCGCGCCCGTCGCCGTGCCGCTCACCCCCGCCGCGCCCCCGTCGCCGATCATCGAGCGTGAGGGCGGCTACGAGGGCCAGGAGGACGGCGGCCACTGACCCCGCCCCTCGACGATCGACGACACCGTCGGCGTGGTGACCGCCACGCCGACGGTGTCTTCGTCGTACCGGGGGACTAACGTCCCAATGTGACCACCTCCCGATCGACCTCCCCCCGCGCCGGCGGGGCCGGCGGGCGCGGCCGCGCCGGCGCCCGGGAGCCCCGGCCGGCCTACGAGTGCGACGCCTGCGGGCACCAGCCGCCGAAGTGGGTCGGGCGCTGCCCGGAGTGCGGCGAGTGGGGCTCGGTGGTCGAATGCACGGTCACCGGCCCGACGGTCTCCGGAAAGGTGGTCAGCTCCCGGATGCCGGCCGAGCCGGCCCGGCCGATCGCCACCATCAGCGCCGCGCCTGCACGGGCCCGCCCCACCGGGGTGAGCGAGCTCGACAGGGTCCTCGGCGGCGGCCTGGTCCCCGGCGCGGTGGTGCTGCTCGCCGGCGAGCCGGGGGTCGGCAAGTCCACCCTGCTGCTCGACGTGGCCCAGCACTGGGCCGCCGGCGCCGGCAGCCCCTCCCTGGTGGTCAGCGGCGAGGAGTCGGTCAGCCAGGTCCGGCTGCGCGCGGAGCGGATGGGCGCCCTGCACGACCAGCTCTACCTCGCGGCCGAGAGCGACCTCGCCGCGGTGCTCGGCCACCTCGACGCCGTCAAGCCGGGCCTGCTGGTGCTCGACTCGGTGCAGACCATCTCCACCAACAACGCCGAGGGGGTGTCGGGCGGGGTGACCCAGGTGCGGGCGGTCACCGCTGCCCTGGTCTCGGTGGCCAAGGAGCGCGGCATCGCCACCGTGCTGGTCGGCCACGTCACCAAGGACGGCCAGGTGGCCGGTCCCCGGGTGCTGGAGCACCTGGTCGACGTGGTGCTGCACTTCGAGGGCGACAAGCACTCGTCGCTGCGCATGGTGCGCGGCGTGAAGAACCGGTTCGGCGCCGCCGACGAGGTCGGTTGCTTCGAGATGCACGAGGGCGGCATCAGCAGCCTGGCCGACCCGTCGGGGCTCTTCCTGACCCGCTATTCGGAGCCGGTGCCCGGCACCTGCGTCACGGTGGCGATGGAGGGGCGCCGGGCCCTGGTCACCGAGGTGCAGGCGCTGATCGGCGCGACCGTGGCCGGCTCGCCCCGGCGGACGGTCTCGGGGCTCGACTCGGCCCGCCTGGCGATGGTGCTGGCGGTGCTCCAGCGCCGCACCGAACGCCTGACCCTGCACGACCGGGAGGTCTTCGCGGCCACCGTCGGCGGCATCCGGGTGGTGGAGCCGGCGGCCGACCTCGCCGTGGCCCTCGCCGTCGCCTCGGGCGGGCTCAACCTGGCCATCGCGCCGCACCTGGTGGCCATCGGCGAGGTCGGCCTGACCGGCGAGGTGCGCCGCGTCGGCGCGGTGCCGCGCCGGCTGGCCGAGGCGGCCCGGCTCGGGTTCCGGCTCGCGCTGGTGCCGACCGGCTGCGGCCCCGAGAGCACCGGCGTCACGCCCGAGCACATGCGGGTGATCGAGGTGACCGACGTGCGTTCGGCGCTCCAGGCCGTCGCCCGGGCGTCCGCCGAGTGAGCGCCGGCGGCGGTCGGCGGAACGTCCGACCCGAAACCGGACAGCCCGGACTCCGATCCACGGTCCGGGCGAGGCGGGGCATCGTGACACATCACAGTAACCACGACAGCACCCACCGCAGGGCAGTCCGTAGACTGTGCCCGTGCCGATCGACCGCGACACCACCAAGCCCGCCGGCGCGACACCCCACGCCCGCACCGGCGCCGTGGGCTCGCCCGCCCGCCCGATCAGCGTGAGCGTGACCGGCGGCGCCGGGGGCGCCGGCGACCCGCTGCGGGCGAACCTGGCCCTGATGGCCCCGGGCACCGCGCTGCGCGACGGCCTCGAGCGCATCCTGCGCGGCCGGACGGGCGCATTGATCGTCCTCGGCTACGACAAGGTGGTCGAGGGTCTCTGCACCGGCGGGTTCCCGCTCGACGTCGAGTTCTCCGCCACCCGGGTGCGGGAGCTGTGCAAGATGGACGGCGCGGTCGTGCTCTCCAGCGACGGCACCCGCATCGTGCGGGCCGCCGTGCACCTGATGCCCGACCCCACCATCCCGACCGAGGAGTCCGGCACCCGGCACCGCACGGCGGAGCGGGTCGCCCGCCAGACGGGCTACCCGGTGATCTCGGTCAGCCAGTCGATGCGGATCATCAGCCTCTACGTCAACGGCCAGCGGCACGTGCTGGACGACTCGGCGGCGATCCTGTCCCGCGCCAACCAGGCGCTCGCCACGCTCGAGCGCTACAAGCTGCGGCTCGACGAGGTCTCCGGCACCCTGTCCGCGCTGGAGATCGAGGACCTGGTCACCGTACGGGACGCGGTCGCGGTGGTGCAGCGGCTGGAGATGGTCCGCCGGATCGCCGACGAGATCGCCGGCTACGTGGTGGAGCTGGGCACCGACGGTCGCCTGCTGGCCCTCCAGCTCGACGAGCTGATGGCCGGCGTCGACGCCGACCGCACCCTGGTGATCCGGGACTACCTGCCGGCCGGCCGGAAGTCCCGCACCCTCGACGAGGCCCTGGTGGAGCTGGACCTGCTCGGCGCGACCGAGCTGATCGACCTGGTCGCGGTCGCCAAGGCGATCGGCTACCCGGCCGCGTCCGACGCGCTCGACGCGGCCGTCAGCCCGCGCGGGTTCCGGCTGCTGGCGAAGGTGCCCCGGCTGCCGGTGGCCGTGGTCGACCGCCTCGTCGTGCACTTCGGCAGCCTCCAGCGGCTGCTGGGCGCCACGGTCGAGGATCTCCAGGCCGTCGAGGGGGTCGGCGACGCCCGCGCCCGGGGCGTCCGCGAGGGGCTGTCCCGGCTCGCCGAGGCGTCGATCCTCGAACGCTACGTCTGACCCGGCCCGGTACGCCGGCCGCCGACCCGGTCCCCCACGCCCCACAGCACCGGCTCCCGGCCGCGCCGCTACCGCCGGCCTGGTCCCGCCAGGGCACGGCTCCCGGCCGCGCCCGCCGCCGCTGGCCCGGTCCCGTCAGGGTGATGGTTCCAGCGCCGCGCCCGCCATCGTCGTCCGGCGGTCGGGGGGTCCGCCCTGTCCGGTCGACCGCGCAGCGGCCCGGCCCACGGCTGCTCAGCCGGTGACGGTGAGCTTGACCGGCTCGCTGAGCTTGGTGCCAACCCGGGCGTAGACCTGGTAGGTGCCGACCGGCGGGTTGGGGCCCGCCGCCACGCCGTTGGCGCACTTGGTGGTGTCGCGGCCGTTCCAACCCACCTGGTAGGAGCGTTCGAAGCCCGGGGTGAAGGACTGCACGTCGGCGCCCTGGGCGGTGCCGCACGTGTCGGACGACCAGATCTTCTCCGCCCCCGACTTGATGAACAGCTCCTGCACGGAGGCGCCGACGTCGCGGCTGCACGTCCGCTCGGACCGATTCTTGATCTTGAGTTGCAGGTCCACGACGGCCCCGCGCACCACAGAGGCGGGCTGGGCCACCGGGGTCACCGTGATCTCGGCGTCCGTGCAGGTGCCGTCTCCGGCGGCCGGCACCACGGGCGCCACCGGCGGCGAATCGGTGGCGACCGAACCACCCGGCGGGTCACCGGCGGAACCACCCGACGGTTCACCGGCGTCAGGGCCACCGGCCGCGCCCGGCGAGGGCCCCCCGGTCTGCGGGGCGAGCACCGAGCCGGTGGGCTCCGGCGAGGCACCGGACGACGTCGCGCCCGGAGTGGGCTGCGCGTCACCGCCCTTGTTCGCGTTCCGGTCCGATCCGGTGCACGAATAGAGCAGGACAATCAGGAAGAGGAGCCCCGCTCCGAGTACGACGGCGCGACGCCGCCAGTAAACGGCGGGTGGCAGGGGGCCGACCGTCAGACGCATGATGCCCCCACCGTAGCGGCGCGGGGCACGTCAGCCCCGCACGACGCGCCGAGTCGTCCGTGGCTCACCGCACCGACCGTCCACATGCGACGGCTCCGCCTGCCGACCGTGTCCCGCCGACGACGCTGGGTAGCCGCGCCGCCGCCACTCAGAGGTACACCTTGCGCTGGTAGATGGCGTGGGCGCCCGCGACCCGGTCCAGGAAGAGCAGGCCGGCGCAGTGGTCGATCTCGTGCTGGAGGGCCCGCGCCTCGAACCCGTCCGTCACCAGCCGTACGGGCCGGCCGGTGCCGGGCAGGACGCCCTCCACCACCAGCCGGCTCGCCCGCTTGACGTCCCCGGTCAGGTCGGGCACCGACATGCACCCCTCGCGCGCCACCTTCCAGCGGCTCGCCTCGACGACCCGGGCGTTGCACAGCACGAAGGTGCCGTGCACGGTGAGCGCCTTCGGGTGGCCGGTCACGTCCACCGCGAAGACCTGCGCGCCCACCCCGACCTGCGGGGCGGCCAGCCCCACGCAGCCCGGCGACACCCGCATGGTGGCGATCAGGTCGGCGGCCAGCCGTACCGTCTCCGTCGCCGTCGGATCCACCTCGCCGCCGGCCCGGCTGAGCACCTGCTCCGGCGCGGACACCACCGGTCGCACCTCCCCGGGCACGGCCAGGGACTCCGGGGTCCAGTCGCCGAGGCCGACGTACGCCTCGGTCTCCGGTCCGCCGGTCACAGCAGGTCCGGATCGGCCGGCCGGAGGCTCACCCCGACGCCCAGCTCCTCGGCCGTCGCCGCCAGCCGCCCGGCCAGCCCGTCGGCCGTGCCGGGCGGCAGCTCCACCTCGGCGACCACCACGTAGAGCGAGCCGGTCAGGCGGGTGCTCAGGTCGGTGACGTTGCCGCCGGCGTCGGCGAGGACCCGGGTCATGGCCGCCACGATGCCCATCCGGTCCGCGCCGTGCACCGCCATCACGTACGGCTCGCCGGCAGGGGCCGTCTCGCCGTCGGGGGTGACCGCGCGTACGGTCGCCAGCAGCTGGCCGTCGGCGGAGAGCGGCGCCAGCGCGGCCTCGACGTCGGCGGCGGCCGGGCCCACGCAGATCAGGGTCATCGCGAAGTGCCCCCGCAGCCGGGTCATGGTGCTGTCGGTGAGGTTCGCGCCGAGCCGGGCGAGCAGCTCGGCGACGTCGGCCACGATGCCCGGCCGGTCCCGGCCGATGACGGTGATCGCGAGCTCGTTCATCCGGGCATTCTGCCCGATCCGCGCGCCGCCGCCGCAGCGCCCCGCCCGGACCGCCCAGCCAGCGGGACGGTGGTGGCACCCGTTGTGGCAGCCGTCGCCCGCGCCGCCCCCGCGGCCGGCCGCGTGGCATCATCGGCGACGCCATGTCTGAGCCCACTTTCGCCACCCTGGTCAGCCGGTGGTACGAGCAGAACGCCCGCGACCTGCCCTGGCGCGGACCCGACGTGAGCCCGTGGGCCATCCTGGTCAGCGAGGTCATGCTCCAGCAGACGCCGGTCGTACGCGTGCTCCCCGCCTGGGATGCCTGGCTGGCGCGCTGGCCCGAGCCGGCCGCGCTGGCGGCGGACAGCCCCGCCGAGGCGATCCGGATGTGGGGGCGGCTCGGCTACCCCCGTCGGGCGGTGCGGCTGTGGGAGTGCGCCGTGGCGATCGTCGAGCGCCACGGGGGCCGGGTCCCGGACCGGCTGGACCAGTTGCTGGCCCTGCCGGGCGTCGGCACGTACACGGCCCGGGCGGTGGCCGCGTTCGCGTACGGTCAGCGGCACCCGGTGGTCGACACCAACGTGCGGCGGGTGGTCTGCCGGGCGATCGCCGGCGAACCGGACGCCGGCCCGGCGACCCGCCCGGCCGACCTGGTCGCCACCGAGGAACTGCTCCCCGCCGAACCGGCCGCCGCCGCCCTGGCCAGCGCGGCCTTCATGGAGCTGGGCGCAATGGTCTGCGTCGCCCGCTCGCCCCGCTGCGGCGTCTGCCCCGTCGAATCGGTCTGCGCCTGGCGCGCGTCCGGCCGCGAGGCCCCCGCGGGTCCGACCCGCCGCCCCCAGCGCTACGCCGGCACCGACCGCCAGGTGCGCGGGCTGCTGCTCGGCGTACTGCGGGAGGCGCCCGGGCCGGTGCCGCACCAGCGGCTCGACCAGGTGTGGGCCGACGACGTCCAGCGGTCCCGGGCCCTCACCGGACTGGTGCGGGACGGTCTCGTGGAACCCGTCGGCGAATCCTCGTTCCGCCTCGTCGGCGACGGGCCACCGGTCCCGGTGGTCTGACCGGATTGGGCCAGCCCCGGGCATGACGAAAGGGCCGGACCCCTGTGTGGGGTCCGGCCCTTGTCGTCTGGTGGTGCGGTGTTGTCGTCGGTCAGGCGGTGTAGCCGCGGGTGGCGATCCAGTCGGCCAGGTTGTCCACGCTCATCCGGTAGGAGGCCTGGTTCGGGTCGGCCGAGTCGGCGATGGTGACGGTCGCACCGTTGTCGCGGTAGCCGACGACGCTGATGTAGTGCCCGCCCTCGAAGGAGTGGGTGACTCCGTCGGTGTCGGTGGCGGTGCCGGCGATGTTGGCGACGACGGCGTGGCCTTCGTCGATGGCGGTGACGATGTCGGCGCGCAGCTTGTCGGTCTGCGTGTCGTCGGCCTTGGGGTCGCGGATCTCGACGGACTGGTAGGCGTCGGAGCCGGTCTCCTTGTTCAGTACGGGGGTGATGTCGTTGATGGAGTTGGTGCCGGCTTCGGTGGTGCCCATGCGCTGGGCCATGCCGTCGACGTCGATGTTCTTGCCCTGGACGCTGAGGGCGTTGCGGGCGGCGGCGGGGCCGCAGTAGTAGAAGTTGGGCTGGGCCTCGTAGCGCACGCCCAGCTCACGCTCGCCGTGCTTGCGGTCCTGGGCCGCAACCGAGACGGGTGTGGTCTCGGCGGGGGCGGCGAAGGCGGTGGTGACGGGGCCGGCGATGGCGCCGCCGGTGAAGGCGAGCCCGGCAGCGGTCAGAGCGGTCTTACGCAGCATGTCGGTACGCATGATTCGTCTGCACCTTTCGATCGGGGGCACGCGACACACACCAAGGGGGGCGGGTGCGTCACGGGAAAGGAAAGGTCGAGATATCAAGAGGGCCGGATGCGGTCACCCGCTCGGTGGCCCGGGGGATGTAACCACGCCGGCCCGGTCCGCATTCCGCCGACCACCGGGCCGGCGAGCGGCCGGGTCACGCGGCCACGATGGTTACAACGACCCGGCACCCCGGCCCATGCCCACCCCACCCGTGGCGCCCACCACCACAAACCAGACATACAGGCGTCATGTGCCCGGCGCAGTCACGGCGGATGCGGGCGTCCCGGACACACGTGCCCAGCCGTGCGAGACCGGACTACGACGCGTGCGCGCCAGTTGCGTCGACCGCGCAGTTTTCTCCCCTGTCGAGCTGAATCGCTTGGAACATCACCTGGCCCCCACGTCGGCGCGATCCGCCTGCGGCGGGCGGGGTGCTGAATGCCAGAAAGGGCGGCGGCCCGGTGGCTGGTGCCACCGGGCCGCCGCCCTCGTGCTGTTTCGGCCTTACTCGTCCGCGCCTGCGGCGGCGGTGCCACCGAGGTCGGCCGGGACGGCGTCCGGCACCGTGGCCGGCCGGTCCGCGCCCGTGAAGACGAGCTTGGACTTGTCGATGTCCTCCGGATCGCCCTCGCAGTCCACCACCACGATTTGACCCGGGGTCAGCTCGTTGAAGAGGATCCGCTCGGACAGGTTGTCCTCGATGTCGCGCTGGATCGTGCGACGCAGCGGACGCGCACCGAGCACCGGGTCGAAGCCCTTCTTCGCCAGGTACTTCTTGGCGTTGTCGGTCAGCTCCAGGCCCATGTCCTTGTTCCGCAGCTGGCCCTCGATCCGCTGGATCATGATGTCGACGATCGACAGGATCTCCTGCTGGCGCAGCTGGTGGAAGACGATGGTGTCGTCGATCCGGTTGAGGAACTCAGGCCGGAAGTGCTGCTTGAGCTCGTCGTTGACCTTCTGCTTCATCCGGTCGTAGTTGGACTCGGAGTCCTCCGACGCCTGGAAACCGAGCGAGACCGCCTTGGCGACGTCGCGGGTGCCCAGGTTGGTGGTCAGGATGATGACCGTGTTCTTGAAGTCCACGATCCGGCCCTGACCGTCGGTGAGCCGACCGTCCTCCAGAATCTGGAGGAGCGTGTTGAACACGTCCGGGTGGGCCTTCTCGATCTCGTCGAAGAGGACCACCGAGAACGGCCGACGCCGCACCTTCTCGGTCAGCTGGCCGCCCTCGTCGTAGCCGACGTAGCCGGGAGGGGCACCCACCAGCCGGGAGACCGTATAGCGGTCGTGGAACTCGGACATGTCCAGCTGGATGAGGGCGTCCTCGCTGCCGAACAGGAACTCGGCCAGCGCCTTGGAGAGCTCGGTCTTACCGACACCGGACGGACCGGCGAAGATGAACGAGCCCGATGGACGCTTCGGGTCCTTCAGGCCGGCCCGGGTGCGCCGGATCGCCTTCGAGACCGCCTTGACCGCGTCCTCCTGGCCGATGACGCGCTTGTGCAGCTCGTCCTCCATGCGCAGCAGGCGCGAGGTCTCCTCCTCGGTCAGCTTGTAGACCGGGATGCCGGTCCAGTTGCCGAGCACCTCGGCGATCTGCTCGTCGTCGACCTCGCTGACGACGTCCAGGTCACCGGCCTTCCACTCCTTCTCCCGCTGGGCCTTCTGCCCGAGGAGCTGCTTCTCCTTGTCGCGCAGCTGGGCGGCGCGCTCGAAGTCCTGCGCGTCGATCGCGGACTCCTTGTCGCGCCGCACCTGGGCGATGCGCTCGTCGAAGTCGCGCAGGTCTGGCGGCGCGGTCATCCGGCGGATCCGCATCCGGGCGCCGGCCTCGTCGATCAGGTCGATCGCCTTGTCGGGCAGGAAGCGGTCGGAGATGTACCGGTCGGCCAGCGTCGCGGCGGCCACGAGAGCCGCGTCGGTGATGCTGACCCGGTGGTGCGCCTCGTAGCGGTCCCGCAGGCCCTTGAGGATCTCGATGGTGTGGGCCAGTGACGGCTCACCCACCTGGATCGGCTGGAAGCGGCGCTCGAGGGCGGCGTCCTTCTCCAGGTGCTTGCGGTATTCGTCGAGCGTGGTCGCGCCGATGGTCTGCAGCTCGCCACGGGCCAGCATCGGCTTGAGGATGCTCGCCGCGTCGATCGCGCCCTCGGCGGCGCCCGCGCCGACCAGGGTGTGGATCTCGTCGATGAAGAGGATGATGTCGCCGCGGGTGCGGATCTCCTTGAGCACCTTCTTGAGGCGCTCCTCGAAGTCACCGCGGTAGCGGGAACCGGCGACCAGGGCACCGAGGTCGAGCGTGTAGAGCTGCTTGTCCTTCAGCGTCTCGGGCACCTCGCCCTTGATGATCTTCTGGGACAGCCCCTCCACCACGGCGGTCTTGCCGACGCCGGGCTCACCGATCAGGACCGGGTTGTTCTTGGTCCGGCGGGAGAGCACCTGCATGACCCGCTCGATTTCCTTCTCGCGCCCGATGACCGGGTCGAGCTTGCCCTCGCGGGCGGCCTGGGTCAGGTTGCGGCCGAACTGGTCCAGCACGAGGCTGGTGGACGGCGCGGCCTCACCCGGCGTGGCGCCCGCCGCGGCCGGCTCCTTGCCCTGGTAGCCGGAGAGCAGCTGGATCACCTGCTGGCGGACCCGGTTGAGGTCGGCGCCGAGCTTGACCAGCACCTGGGCGGCGACGCCCTCACCCTCGCGGATCAGGCCGAGCAGGATGTGCTCCGTGCCGATGTAGTTGTGGCCGAGCTGCAGCGCCTCGCGCAGGGACAGCTCCAGCACCTTCTTGGCCCGCGGCGTGAACGGGATGTGCCCGCTCGGCGCCTGCTGGCCCTGGCCGATGATCTCCTCGACCTGCTGTCGCACACCCTCCAGGGAGATGCCGAGGCTCTCCAGAGCCTTGGCGGCGACGCCCTCACCCTCGTGGATCAGGCCCAGCAGGATGTGTTCCGTACCGATGTAGTTGTGGTTGAGCATCCGGGCCTCTTCTTGGGCCAGGACGACAACCCGTCGCGCTCGGTCGGTGAACCGCTCGAACATGCCCTCGTGCTCCTCACGTGCCGTGCGCACTCGATCTTGATGGTCAAGAAGTCGTGGCGGGGCCGGTGCGCGGACGACCGGGACGGGCGTCCGTGCCTCCTTACTCTATCGCCGCGGACCGACTCCGCTGAGGTCGTGTGTCCCCGTCGGAGGCCGTGTACGCGTCGTTTTACACAACCGTCCGCGCTCAGGGGGTGTTCCGGTACCCCTGCCTGTACGCGCAGAGCGAAATTCGGCCACGGTCGCGGACCTGCCGTGCGGGTCGCGCCGGCGCCGACGCGGCCCGGATCCGGGCCGTCCGGGAGCCATCCACAGGCTGTGGACAGACTCTCCACCGGCTGTGGACAACGACCGTCGGGACGGAATTCTTCCCGCTCGGACGCGGTCCCGGGCGGATACGGCGACGCCGGCCCGGAGGCGTGCTCCGGCCCGGCGTCGGTGTCGCCCGTCGGCGGTCTCGTCAGTGACCGGCCTTCGCGTGGTACTCGTCGACGATCTCCTGGGGGATCCGGCCCCGGTCGGAGATGTCCTTACCGGCCTTCTTGGCCCAGGCGCGGATCGCCTTGTTCTGCTCCCGGTCGGCGGTGGCGCCACCCCGACCGCGTGCGGCCCGGCCGCCGACGACGACGCCGCCCCTGCCCACCTTGGTGCCGTGGGCGATGTACGAGGCGAATACGTCGCGCAATTTCTCGGCGTTCGAGCTCGACAGGTCGATCTCGTACTGAACGCCGTCGAGCGCGAACTTGACCGTCTCGTCAGCGTCCCCGCCGTCCAGGTCATCGACCAGCTTATGAATGATCTGCTTGGCCACGTCCCACATTCCTTTCGAGCAGGGTGCTCCTGCAAACTGTAAGCACGATAACCCGCGCGGCGCTTGCCGCGTCAATAGGATGCGGTAACGACCCGGTGGAGATGCGCGGCTACTCCGGGCGAACCAGGGGGAAGAGGATGGTTTC
Organism: Micromonospora sp. M71_S20; assembly: GCF_003664255.1. NCBI lineage: Bacteria > Bacillati > Actinomycetota > Actinomycetes > Micromonosporales > Micromonosporaceae > Micromonospora > Micromonospora sp. M71_S20. The sequence continues at coordinate 93,952 of NZ_RCCV01000005.1, forward strand.
CCGAATTCCCAGGCCGGTGAGCGCCATCAAGAGCCGGTCGATTCCCATTCCCATCCCCCCGGCCGGCGGCATTCCGTACTCCATCGCCCGGAGAAAGTCCTCGTCCAGCCGCATGGCCTCGTCGTCGCCGCGGGCGGCGAGCTGGGCCTGGGCCACCAGCCGCTCCCGCTGCACCACCGGGTCCACCAGCTCGGAGTACGCGGTCCCCAGCTCGAAACCGAGCACGTAGAGGTCCCACTTCTCGGCCAGCCCGGGCTCGCTGCGGTGCGCCCGGGTCAGCGGGCTCGTCTCCTCCGGGTAGTCGCGGACGAAGGTGGGCGCCTGGAGGCTGGGCACCACCAGTTCCTCGAACAGTTCCTCCGCCAGCTTGCCCGGCCCCCACTTCGGGTCGACCGCCAGGCCCACCTTGTCGGCGTACTCCACCAGGCGGGCGCGCTCGGTGCGTACGGTGACCTCCTCGCCGAGCGCCTCGGAAAGCACCCCGAAGAGGGTCACCGAGCGCCACTCGCCGCCCAGATCGAACTCCCGGCCGTCGGCGTGCGTCACCACGGCCGAGCCGCTGACCGCGATCGCCGCCTGCTGCACGAGATTCCGGGTCAGCTCGGCCATGGTGTCGTAGTCGCCGTACGCCTCGTATGCCTCGAGCATCGCGAACTCGGGCGAGTGCGAAGAGTCGACACCCTCATTACGGAAGTTGCGGTTGATCTCGAAGACCCGGTCGACGCCGCCGACGACGGCCCGCTTGAGAAACAGTTCCGGCGCGATTCGCAGATACAGATCGGTGCTGAGTGCATTGCTGTGGGTCACGAAAGGCCGGGCCGCCGCGCCGCCGTGCAGCAGCTGGAGCATCGGGGTCTCCACCTCGATGAAGCCCCGGCCGTGCAGCACGTCGCGCAGGCTGCGCACGGTCGCGGCCCGGGTACGGACCATCTGGCGGGCCTGCGGGCGGACGATCAGGTCCACGTAGCGCTGCCGGACCCGCGCCTCCTCGCTCAGCGGCTTGTGCGCCACCGGCAGCGGGCGCAGCGCCTTCGCCGTCACCGCCCACCGCTCGACCAGCACGGACAGCTCGCCGCGCCGGCTGGTGATCACCTCGCCGGTCACCCCGACGAGGTCACCGAGGTCGACCAGGCGCTTCCAGTCGTTCAGCCGGTCGGCGCCGACCCGGTCGAGGGAGAGCATGGCCTGCAACTCGGTGCCGTCACCGTCCCGGAGGGTGGCGAAGCAGAGCTTCCCGGTGTTGCGTACGAAGATCACCCGGCCGGTGACCGAAACCTGGTCTCCCGTGGCGGTGTCGGTGGGCAGCTCGGCGTACTTCTCGCGGATCTCGGCCAGCGTGCTGGTCCGGGGGAATCCGATGGGGTACGGCTCGACGCCCTCGGCGAGCATCCGGTCCCGCTTCTCCCGGCGGACCTTCATCTGCTCGGGAAGGTCGTCGGCGGGATCGACTGGCACGGGGTTCTGCTCGGTCACGGCACGCTTCCTCAGAAGGAGATTTCGGGCGGGGTCAGGCCCCGAGCGTACTCAAGGCGCTAGCGAGGCGTTACGGGATAACCGGCCCGCATGACCGGCCCCACTTCCGGCCACCTCGCTCGGCCTCGTCGCCGTACCGCGCGCTCGTCCGCCGGGCCCGACGGCGCTGAGGCCCGCCCGGCGCCCGGCCCCGGCGGCGGCCGGGGTCAGACGTTGCGGTCGTAGACCATCCGCAGCCCGATCAGGGTGATCATCGGCTCGTGGTGGGTGATCGTGCGGCACTCGTTGATCACGAGCGAGGCCAGCCCGCCGGTGGCGATCACCGCGCTCACCTCGCCCATTTCCTCGATCATCCGCTCGACGATCCGGTCCACCTGCCCGGCGAAGCCGAAGTAGAGGCCGGACTGGAGGCACTCGACGGTGTTCTTGCCGATCACCGAGCGGGGCTTGGCCGCCTCCACCTTGCGCAGCTGGGCGGCGCGGGCGGCGAGCGCGTCGAAGGAGATCTCGATGCCCGGGGCGAAGGCGCCGCCGAGGAACTCGCCCCGGGCGCTGATCACGTCGAAGTTGGTGGTGGTGCCGAAGTCCACCACGATCGACGGCCCGCCGTAGAGGGTGTACGCGGCCAGGGTGTTCACCACCCGGTCGGCGCCCACCTCCTTCGGGTTGTCGATGGCGAGTTGCACACCGGTGCGCACCCCGGGCTCGACGATCACGCTCGGCAGGTCCGCGTAGTAGCGCGACAGCATGGTGCGCAGCGAGCGCAGCGCGGCCGGCACGGTGGAGCAGGCCGCGACCCCGGTGATCTCCACGGCGTCCCCGGCGAGCAGGCCCCGGAACTTCAGGCCCAGCTCGTCGGCCGTCGACCGCGCATCGGTCTTGATCCGCCAGGAGTGCACCAGCTTGTCGCCGTCGAAGGTCGCCAGCACGGTGTTGGTGTTTCCGATGTCGATGCAGAGCAGCACGCACGCAGCCTAGACAACGGCCGGCCGCCGGTTCACCCGGTGCGCAGGTCCATCGCGATGTCGAGGATCGGCGAGGAGTGCGTCAGGGCCCCGACCGACAGGAAGTCGACGCCGGTGGCCGCGTACCGCGCCGCCACGTCGAGGGTCAGCCCGCCGGTCGCCTCCAGCTCCGCCCGGTCCCCCACCGACGCGACCACCTCGGTGAGCATCTCCGGGGTCATGTTGTCCAGCAGCAGGAAGTCGGCCCCGGCCTCGACCGCCTCCACCGCCTCGGCGACCGTGTCCACCTCGACCTGCACCGGCACGTCCGGGAACGCCTCCCGGACCCGGCGGAAGGCCGCCGTGATGCCGCCTGCCGCGAACTTGTGGTTGTCCTTGATCATCGCGACGTCGTGCAGGCCCATCCGCTTGTTCGTGCCGCCGCCCGCGCGGACCGCGTACTTCTCCAGGGCGCGCAGGCCCGGGGTCGTCTTGCGGGTGTCCAGCACCATCGCCTTGGTGCCGGCCAGCGCGTCCGCCCAGGCCCGGGTGTGGGTCGCCACCCCGGACATCCGGCAGAGCAGGTTGAGCGCCGTCCGCTCGGCGGTGAGCAGCAGCCGGGTCGGGCCGGTCACCGTGGCCAGCACGTCGCCGCGCGCCACCCGCTCGCCGTCGTGGGCCACCACCGACACCTCGACCGTACGGCCGGCGCCGGTCGTCTCGCCGACCAGCTCGAACACGGCCGCCGCCACGGCCAGCCCGGCCACCACGCCGTCGGCGCGGGCCACCAGGTCGGCGGTGTCGGTCTGGTCGGCCGGGATGGTGGCGACGCTGGTGACGTCCAGGAAGTCCGGCCCCAGGTCCTCGGCGAGCGCGGCCTCGACCGTCTGCCGCACCCGCGCCGGATCCAGGCCGGCGTCCCGCAGTGCCCGTTCCGTCGACTCCGTCATCGGGTCCCCTCCCACGCTTGCGTCAGCCGGCCCTGCGCCCCGACCGCGCCGACCAGGTGGCCGTGCCACCGCTCGTCGGCCGTCGGGAAGTCCTCCCGCCAGTGGCAGCCCCGGGTCTCCCGGCGGGCGTACGCGGCGGCGACCAGCGTCGACGCCACGGTGATCAGGTTCGTCGCCTCCCAGTCGGCCGTCCGGGGCCGGCCCCGGCCCTCGCCGAGCCCGGTCAGCACGCCCGCGGTCCCGGCGAGGGTCTCCGCCGAGCGGAGCACGCCCGCGCCCCGGGTCATCGCCCGTTGCAGCGTCGGCGTCGCCTCGGCCGGCACCACCCAGCCCTCGCCGCCCACCCAGGCGCCGGTCGCCGCCGGCTGGGCCTGCTCGGGCAGCCCGGCCGCGATGTCCTCGGCGATCCGCCGGGAGAAGACCAGCCCCTCCAGCAGCGAGTTGCTGGCCAGCCGGTTCGCGCCGTGCACGCCGGTGCAGGCGACCTCGCCGCACGCGTACAGCCCGGGGATGGAGGTGCGGCCCCGCAGGTCGGTGCGGACGCCGCCGGAGGCGTAGTGCGCGGCCGGGGCGACCGGGATCAGGTCGGTCGCCGGGTCGACCCCGATGGCCAGGCAGGACGCGACGATGGTCGGGAAGCGCCGGGCGAGGAAGTCACCGCCCAGGTGCCGGGCGTCGAGGAACACGTGGTCCGCCCCGGTTGCCAGCAGGACCCGGTGGATGCCCTTGGCCACCACGTCCCGGGGCGCCAGCTCGGCCAGCTCGTGCTGCCCGACCATGAACCGCTTGCCGTCGCCGTCGACCAGGTGGGCGCCCTCGCCGCGCAACGCCTCGGAGACCAGCGGCTGCTGGGCGTGCCCGGCGCCGGGCACGCCGGCACCGGCCGGGGTGATCAGCGCGGTCGGGTGGAACTGGACGAACTCCACGTCGGTCACCGCCGCGCCGGCCCGCATCGCGAGGGCCACCCCGTCCCCGGTCGACACGGCCGGGTTGGTGGTGGCCGCGTAGATCTGGCCCATCCCGCCGGTGGCCAGGACTACCGCCCGGCCCAGGATGGCGCCCACCCCGTCCTCGCTGCCCTCGCCGAGCACGTGCAGGGTGATGCCGCAGGCCGGGCCGAGCCCGCCGGGGCCGTCCCCGGGGGCACGCAGCAGGTCCAGCACCAGGGCGTGCTCGACCAGCCGGATCCAGGGGTCGCGGCGCACGGCGGCGTGCAGGGCGCGCTGCACCTCGGCCCCGGTGGCGTCGCCGCCGGCGTGCACGATCCGGTCGGCCCGGTGCCCGCCCTCCCGGGTGAGCATCAGCGAGCCGTCCGGGTTGCGGTCGAACTCCGCCCCGATCCGCATCAGCTCACGCAGCCGGGTGGGGCCCTCCTCGACCAGCACCCGCACCGCCGCCGGGTCGCAGAGCCCGACGCCGGCGATCTCGGTGTCCGAGGCGTGCGCGGTCGGGGTGTCCTGCGGGTCGAGCACGGCGGCGATGCCGCCCTGCGCCCAGCGGGTCGACCCCTCGTCGATGTCGACCTTGGTGACCACGGTGACGTGCAGCCCCGCCTCGCGCAGGTGCAGCGCGGCGGTCAGGCCCGCCACCCCGGAACCGACCACGATCACGTCGGTGGTCTCCACCCAGCCGGGCGCGGGGGCGGCCAGCAGCCTGGGCAGCGCCGGCAGGTCGACGGTCGGTAGGTCCATACCCACAGTCAACCCGAAGGGTCCTCGCGGGGGGCGGCGGGGGCGGGACGAGTGGTTTGGGCCATCGGGTCCGGACGTGCCGCTACCTCGTCCGGACCGGGAGGGCAGCCGGGCCCGCGCCCCGCAGCGAGCCGGTCACCTTACGGTCGTCGAGCCAGAGGTAGCAGCGGACGCCCCGGTCGCCGACGCGCCACCGGCCCGCTCCCGGCGGGCGGACCACCACGCCGCTGCGGAAGCGCAGGTCGGCGTCGTCGGGCACCCCCACGAAGCGGCCGAGCACCGAGCGGCAGCCGGCGTAGAGCGGAGCCCAGTCGGCGGGGCGGGTCGGGTACGGGCGGTCGGGCGCCCGCCACACCCCGACGAACTCGGCGTCGTGCCGGGTGGCGCAGTCGACCGGGAGCAGCGTCCGCACCGACCCGCCGCCGGAGCGGGCCTGCTGACAGCCCAGCCGCAGCGGGGACGGCACCCGCAGCGCGTCCCGGAGGCTGCTGGTGCGGACCACCACCGTGGCGGCGGCCTCGACGGTGCTCACCTCGGCCAGGTCGCACCGGTACCAGCGGGCGCCGGCCGTCCAGCCCGCCCCGGACGGCACCGCCACCGCCAGCCGTAGCCGCCCCGTGCGCCAGTCGGCGCCCACGTGACCGGTCGCCCGGGTGTCGCAGTCGGCGAAGGCGCCCCGCAACTCGGCCGAGCCGCCCGGCGGCGGGGCGGGCCGCCCGGCAGGGAAGGCGCCGACGTGCACGGTCTCGACCCGGTGCGGCGCGGCGCAGTCCACCGGCGCGTACGCCGCCAGGGTCACCACGTCGACGAAGTCGGCGACCTGGCACACCCCGGCGGCCGGGGTGAAGGGCCCGGGAGCGGGCAGGGCCGCCCAGTCGTCGACCAGGTCACCGTCCACCCCGCCGGCATCGGCGCAGCCGGCCAGGAGTGCGGCCGTGGCGACGGCAGCGAGCAGGGCACTCATCGCACGGCGCATCGCGGCCTCCCCCAGCCACCCGCGTCTCTCGACGGGCAACCAGACTACCCAGGGATGACCTTCCGGTGACAGACCGCAAGCACCCCCACTTCGACGCCCGGAAGCTCCCCTGGGTCACGAAGGCGACGAACCGCCACAGAAACTCCCGCGAGGAACGGGCGAAGGAGGTACCGGGCGGGTCAGACGGCGACGGCGAAGGGGTTGGGGATCGGGGCACCGGCGGTGCCGGGGGCGGCGGTGGTCGGGTCGGTGTTCAGCTCGACGACCCGGTTGTCGGCGTCCACGTGCACGACCCGCGGCCGGTACGCGCGGGCCTCGGCGTCGTCCATCTGCCCGTACGAGATGAGGATCACCAGGTCCCCCGGGTGCACCAGGTGGGCGGCGGCGCCGTTGATGCCGATCACGCCGCTGCCCCGCTCGCCCGGAATCACGTACGTCTCCAGCCGGGCCCCGTTGGTGATGTCCACGATCGCCACCTGCTCGCCGGGGATCAGGTCGGCGGCGTCGAGCAGGTCCTCGTCGACGGTCACCGAGCCGACGTAGTGCAGGTCGGCCTGGGTCACCGTGGCCCGGTGGATCTTCGACTTGAGCATGGTGCGCAGCATCGGGATGCCTTTCGCGGAAGTGGCGGGGGTGGGGTTCAGGAACGGGGGGCGAGCAGGATCGCCGCGTTGTCGATCAGCCGGGTGGCGCCCACCCAGGCGGCGACGAGCAGCCGCGCCGGCCCGGAGACCGGCCCCGGTTCCAGTTCCGGGTCGGTGAGCACCAGGTAGTCGAGCCGCGCGCCGGGCGTACCGGCGCCGAAGGCCGCGTGCGCGGCGGCGAGCACCGCCCCCGCGTCACCGCCCTCGTCGGCGGTCGCGACCCCGGCCCGCAGCGCCGCCGACAGGCTCAGCGCGGCCTCCCGCTCGGCCGGGGACAGGTAGCGGTTGCGGCTGGACAGGGCCAGCCCGTCCGGCTCCCGCACGGTCGGCACGCCGACCACCTCGACCGGCACGTCGAGGTCCCGGGCCATCCGCCGCACCAGGGTCAGCTGCTGGTAGTCCTTCTCGCCGAAGAACGCCAGGTCGGGGCGGGTGAGCTGGAGCAGCTTCAGCACCACCGTGAGCACCCCGTGGAAGAACCCGGGGCGGCTCTGCCCCTCCAGGTCCTCCCCCAGCGGGCCCGGATTCACCCGGACCCGGGGCTGGCCGTCCGGGTACATGTCCGTCACCGAGGGGGCGAAGACCACGTCCGCGCCGGCCCGCCGGCAGATCTCCAGGTCGGCGTCGAGGGTGCGCGGGTAGCGGTCGAAGTCCTCGTTCGGGCCGAACTGCAACGGGTTGACGAAGATCGTGACGAGCACGTGGTCGGCCCGCTCCCGGGCCGCCCGCAGCAGCGTCTCGTGCCCGGAGTGCAGCGCGCCCATGGTCATCACGACGCCGACGGTGCCCTTCAGCCCGTCCCGCGCCGCCGCCAGCTCGGCGCGGCCGTGCACCAGTTCCGTCACGCGGTCCCCTCCGTCCACCGTCGGCCCGGTCACGCCGCCACCTGCCGCCGGTCGCCGGCGAGCACGCCGAGCAGCGACTCCGCGTCGACCGGCCGCAGCCGGCCCGCCGCGATGGCCCGGTCGGCCGTACGCCGGGCCAGGGCCAGGTAGGGCGCCACCGACTCGGGAGCAGTCGCGGCGAGCCGGGCCAGGTGCCGCTCGACCGTGCCGGCGTCGCCCCGGGACACCGGCCCGGTCAGCGCGTCGTCGCCGAGGCGCAGCGCGTTCTCCAGGGCGGCCCGCAGCAGCGGCGCGAGCACCTTCTCCGGCTGGGTCACCCCGGCGTCGCGCAGCCGGTCGGCCGCCTCGTTGACCAGGGTCACCAGGTGGTTGGCGCCGTGCGCCAGCGCCGCGTGGTAGAGCGGCCGGTCCGCCTCGCCGACCCACTCCGGCACCCCGCCGAGGTCGGCGACCAGCCGGGCGGCCAGGGGACGCAGCTCCGCCGGGGCGGTCACCCCGTACGAGATGCCGGCCAGCCGGGCCAGGTCGTCCGGCGTACCGGTGAAGGTCATCGCGGGGTGCAGGGCGAGTGGGCGGGCGCCCGCCGCGGCGGCGGGGGCGAGCACGGCCAGCCCGTGCGCGCCGGAGGTGTGCGCGACCACCTGGCCGGGACGCAGCGCGCCGCCGTCGGCCAGGGCTGCGACCACCCCGGCGAGCGCGTCGTCGGGCACGGCAACCAGCAGCAGGTCGGTGGCCGCCCGCGCCACGGCGGCGGCGGAACGGCGGGGCACCTCGGGAAGCAGCAGCGCGGCCCGGGCCCGGGAGGCGCCCGAGCCGGCCGTGACGGCGACGACCCGGTGGCCGGCGGCGGCGAGCGCGGCGCCCAGAACGGTGCCGACCCGGCCGGAGCCGACGATGCCGACGGTGAGGAGACGGGGGGTGGCGGCCGGCGGGACGGCGGGCCCGTGGGGGGCGGCCGGGCGCGGGCGCAGGGGTGCGCTCATGGGCGACGATCCAGTCCTCGAGAAGGGGTACCGGTCGATGGCAAGTATGCGCCGGGGTCACGGAACCGGGACAAGGATGTGTGAAAACGTTCACCGCCGGCACCCGGCGGCACGACCGCCGGGACGGGGACGGACGGTCCCCGCCCGACCAGCTGACCGTAGGGTCGGCACGGTGACGCACGCTGAGCGAGGAACGAGCTGATGTCCATCCGCTGGCGGGACGCGATGGAACGGGCGCTCTACGGGCCGGGCGGCTTCTTCGTCTCCGGGTCGGGTCCGGCCGGCCACTTCCGCACCAGCGTGCACGCGTCGCCCGCCTTCGCCGCCGCGCTGCTGCGGCTGGTCGAGCAGGTCGACGCCGCCCTCGACCGTCCCCGCGTCCTCTCCGTCGTCGACGTGGGGGCGGGCCGGGGCGAGCTGCTGCGCGCCCTCTCCGCCGCGCTGGGGGCCACCGGGGCCGCTCCCCGCCCGTCTCCCGCCGGGTCGCCGTCCGCCGTCGGCTCGTCCCCCGCGCCGGTCCCGCTCGCCTCCCGGGTACGCCTCACCGCCGTCGAGAAGGCGGCCCGGCCCGACGGCCTCCCCGCGGAGATCGGGTGGGTGAACGAGATCCCTGCCGGGATCACCGGGCTGCTGGTGGCCACCGAGTGGCTCGACAACGTGCCGCTCGACGTGGCGGCGCACGCCGGGGACGGCTGGCGGTACCTGCTGGTCGACCCGGCCACCGGGGAGGAGACCGTCGGTGACCCCGTCGGCCCCGCCGACGCCGACTGGCTCGCCAGGTGGTGGCCGGCACCGGCGGGCGGAGCCGGCGGGGCCGGACCTGGGTCCCGGCACCCGGTCGGCGCGCGGGCCGAGATCGGTCGGACGCGCGACGACGCCTGGGCCGCAGCGGTCGGCAGGATTGACCGGGGGCTGGCGTTGGCCGTGGACTACGGGCACCTGCGGGACGGCCGGCCCGTGGACGGGACGTTGACCGGGTACCGGGGCGGGCGGCAGGTGCCGCCGGTGCCGGACGGGACCCGCGACGTCACCGCGCACGTCGCCGTCGACTCGGTCGCCGCCGCCGGTGCCACGGTCGTCGGGTGCGCGTACGACCTGATGTCGCAGCGGGAGGCGCTGCGGGCGCTCGGGGCCGACGGCGGGCGACCGCCGCTGAGCCTGGCCGCCGGCGACCCGGCCGGGTACGTGCGGGCGCTCGCCGCCGCGTCGGCGGTGGCCGAGCTGACCGACCCGGCCGGCCTCGGCGGGCACTGGTGGCTGCGGCAACCGGTCGGCGTCGACCCCGGGCGGTTCATGGCACGATGACGTCATGACCACGGACGCCGGCGACCTCCGCGAGCTGACCGTCGGCACCGGGGCCGGCGGCGAGCAGCTCGGCACCGACATGGTGCTCAACATCGGGCCGCAGCACCCCTCCACGCACGGCGTGCTCCGGCTGAAGCTGGTGCTCGACGGCGAGCGGGTGGTGGCCTGCGAGCCGATCGTCGGCTACATGCACCGGGGCGCGGAGAAGCTGTTCGAGGTCCGCGACTACCGGCAGATCATCGTGCTGGCCAACCGGCACGACTGGCTCTCGGCCTTCTCCAACGAGCTGGGCGTGGTGCTCGCCGTGGAACGGCTGATGGGCATGGAGGTGCCGGAGCGGGCCACCTGGCTGCGGATGGCGCTGGCCGAGCTGAACCGGGTGCTCAACCACCTGATGTTTCTCGGCTCCTACCCGCTGGAGATCGGCGCGATCACGCCGATGTTCTACGCCTTCCGCGAGCGGGAGACCATCCAGGCGGTGATGGAGGAGGTCTCCGGCGGCCGGATCCACTACATGTTCAACCGGGTGGGCGGGCTCAAGGAGGAGGTGCCCGCCGGCTGGACCGGCCGGGCGCGGGCCGCCATCGCCGAGGTCCGCCAGCGGATGCCGGACCTGGACAACCTCATCCGGCGCAACGACATCTTCCTGGCCCGTACGGTCGGCGTCGGGGTGCTCTCCGCGGCGGACGCCGCCGCGTTCGGCGCGTCCGGGCCCGTCGCCCGGGCCTCCGGCCTCGACCTGGACCTGCGCCGCGACGAGCCCTACCTGGCCTACGACCAGCTGGACGTGCCGGTCGTGACGAAGACCGCCGGGGACTGCCACGCCCGCTTCGAGGTGCTGCTCGACCAGGTGTACGCCTCGCTCGACCTCGCCGAGCAGTGCCTGGACCGGGTGGACCGGCTCACCGGGCCGGTCAACACCCGGCTGCCGAAGGTGCTCAAGGCCCCGGAGGGGCACACCTACGCCTGGACCGAGAACCCGCTCGGCATCAACGGCTACTACCTGGTCTCCCGGGGCGAGAAGACGCCGTGGCGGCTGAAGCTGCGCACCGCGTCGTACGCGAACGTGCAGGCGCTGGCCACCCTGCTCCCCGGCTGCCTGGTGCCGGACCTGATCGCCATCCTCGGCTCGATGTTCTTCGTGGTCGGCGACATCGACAAGTGACCCGACCGCGCCCGCCCGCCCGTCCGGTCGCGGCGGGCGGCGCGGTGGCTGCCGGTCGGGGCGGCCGGCCGGGGTCAGCGCCAGCGGTCGGCGTTGCGGGCGCCGCCCGCGCGGGGCTCGTCGCCCTGCGGCGGGTAGCCGTGGTGCTCCTCCTGCCGCCGGCCGTACCGCTCCGGCTCGGGCTCCGCCCGGCGGGTGCGGTGCGCCTCGGGCGGACCGGCGTCGTGCCGCGCCCCGGGCTGGTGTCCCCGCTGACGGGGCGGACGCCACTCGTCCGGCACCGGCACCCCGCCGGCCGGCAGGGCCGGGGCGTCGTCCGGCTCCGGCCAGCCGCCGCGCCACCCGTCGTCCGCCCGGTCCGGACCCCGGCGCGGCTCGTCCCGCCGGACGGCCGCCCAGCGGTCCGCGACCCGGTACTCGGTGCCGGTCGCGTCCGCGTGCACCTCGGCACGCCGCTCCCCGACCCGCAGCTCCCGACCCCGCTCGTCGTCCCGCACGGCGGCCCACCGGTCCCCGGCGCGCAGCTGCGACCAGTACTCCCCGCTCTCCGCCCCCGCCTCGTCGGGCGGGTACGACCGGCCGCGCCCGCGCGCTTCCGCCGGCGCCGCCCAGCCCGGTGCCTCCGCGCCGCCCCGACCCGGTTCGTCCCACTGCTGTCCGCGCTCGTCGGGCCGCCCCGGCCACTCCCGCTCGCCGGGCTCGGCGGACCATTCCCGGCCGCCGGGCTCGGCGGACCACTCCCGCTCGCCGGGCCACTCCCGGTCGCCGGGCTGGACCGGCCGGGGACGGTCGTCCCGGACGGCTCCGGGGCCCGGCCGCGACACGTCGTCGTCCCGGCGTGGCCGGCCTTCGCGACGGGACCGGTCGTCCGGTGCGCCGTGACCGTGACCGGCCCAGGGACGGTCGTCCGGCTCACCCGGCCACGGCCGCTCCTCCTGCTCCGGCGACCAGCGTCCCGCGTACCCGCCGTCGTACCGGGCCGCCCGGTCGCCGGGGACGGACGCGGCGCCGTCCACGATGGTGTGCCGGGTGGTGACGTGCACGGTCTCGGTGTGCCGTACCACTCCGAGCGGCCGGGCCGAGGGCTGGCTCGCCGGCTCCGCCGGCCGGGCCGCCCCGTACACCCCGGCCGCTCCGCCGGCGGCCGGCCGGTCCGCGCCGTACCCGCCGGCCGTACCCGGGGCCGGCCGGTCCGCGCCGTACCCGCCGGCGGCACCCGTAGCCGGCCCGGCCACGCCGTACCCGGTTGGGCCGGGCGCGGGCCGCTCGGCACGCGGAGCCGGCTGCGGCTTGCGGGCGGGCTCCTCGTCGTCCCGGTCGACACGTCCCCGGTACGGCACCGCGTCGTCCTGGTCCGGCACCCGCCTGCGGCCGGTGACCGCGTCGTCGGCGGACGCCCGGGCCCGGCCGGCGCCGGCCGGGGCGTCGACGCCGGCCAGCGCGGCGCTGCTCGCGTCCAGCCGCCGACGCAGCGCGGTGACCTCATCCTGTGCCCGCTGGGCGTGGTCGAGCGCCTGGTTGCCGCGTTGTGCGGCGGCCACGATCTCCCCGCGCAACTCGCGGCGGAGCTGCTCGATCTCGTCCAGCAGCTCGTCGGTGCGGGCCGGGCCCGCGCCGTCGGCACGCAACGCGATCGACAGGCCGATCAGGACGACGGCCAGGATGGCCAGTACGGCGGCGAACCGCAGCGGGCCGTTGCCGTCGGCGACGAGCAGGATCAACGCCGCCACCGGCGCCAGGGCCACACCGACCCAGAAGAGCACGGTCAGCAACGACGGGCTGCGCTTGTCGGCGGGGGCGACCGGGGCTGGCATGGGTCCGCAGCCTACCGAGGGCTGCCCCGCCGGGGAAAGGGTGAACAGGGCGTGCGGCGTCTTCACCGCCGATCGCCCCGCCGGCCGTCGACCGACCGGCCGGGCCGCCCGTCGGCCGCCGGTGGCACGGGGCCACCGGCGGCCGGTCGGGGATCAGCCGACGGCCAGTGCGCCGTCCGAGGAGAACACCAGGCCCACGCTCGCGGCCCCGGTCTTCAGCGCGTTCTTGGTCTGCGGGCCGCCCTGGTCCAGCGAGCTGAACGAGCCGGCCTTGAAGTCGTAGACCTGGACGAGCCCCGCCTGGCACTTCGGCCGCTGCGGGCACTCCGGCGGCCCGGCCAGCACCGTGGCCTGGCCCGAGCACTTGGCGGCCAGCTCGGAGAGCGTGTTGACGCCGTACTTGTCGGCGAACGCCTTCGTCACGGCGAAGGCGTTCTGGTCCTGCGCGGCGGCCGGCGTGCCGAAGACGAGGCCCGCCTTGTCGCCGGCCGCCTTGAGCGCCGCGACGGTCTTCTCCAGCTCCGGCGAGGAAACCGGCTGGGCGTCCTTGCCGTTGGCCTTGGTGTTCAGGAACTCGGCCATGGTCGCCGCGTACTCCGGGACGACCTGGATCTCGCCCTTCTCCAGGGCCGGCTCGTAGAGCTCGCGGTTGCCGATCTGCTGCACCTTGGCGTCGTAGCCGGCGGCGGTCAGGGCGATCTTGTAGAGCTCGGCCAGGATCTGGTTCTCCGTGAAGTTGGCCGCGCCGATCACGATCTGCCCACCGGGGCCCTTGGCGATGCCGGCGGTGACGTCGTTGGCCGCCGCGAACTCCTCGGCCGCCTTCTGGGCCGTCTTGCGGTCGACGTCGACGGCCTTGTTGAGCTGGATCAGCTTCGGCGTGTCGAGCGCGGCCGAGACCTTGTCCAACGCCGCGATCAACTGCGGGTTGGCCGCGTCGACGTTGACCGCCGGGATGACGTTGTCGGTGTTCTGGAGCTTCTTGTCGTCGTCGAGGACGACGAGCTGGTCACCGGCGACCGGCGCGCAGCCGGCCCCCGAGGCCGCCTGCTCCGGGGCGTCCGTGCCGGAGGAACCGGCGTCGCCGCAGCCGGTCAGCAGCCCCGCCGCGGCGAGGGCTCCCACCGCACCGACCGCCAGGCGTGTACGTGCGCGCATCAGTGCCCGCCTTCCGTGTCCCGGCGCGACCCTGTCGGGCCGGCCGCGTGTCCGACGGGCGATCTGATCCGGTCGCCCGCTGTGTCCCACGGGCGGCTCGCCTTGCGGCCGCCCGGTTTCCCACCCCAACATCTTCCACGCGGGACCGACAACCCGAGGCGGAGTTTGTCACCGGATCGTCACCGGAGGTGAACCGAATTCGCCGTCACGCGCCCGCCCGGGCTCGGCGTCCGGGTGGGCGGACGACGCTCAGCCGCCGGCCACCGCCTGCGCCGCCCGGCGACGCGCCCGACGGCGACCGGCCCGCAGCGGGCGCGGCGTGACCAGCCGCTCGACCAGGGCCAACACCAGTTCCAACAGCATGGCGAGCCCGGCCACCAGCACGCCGCCCGCGATGATCTGGCCGCCGCCGGCGGCGATGTCCAGCCCGAAGCCCGCCCGGATGATCTGGCCCAGGCCGCCGCCGTTGACGAAGGACGCCAGCGCGGCCGTCGCCACCACCTGCACCGCCGCCGTGCGGAACCCGGCCGCCAGGTAGGGCACCGCCAGCGGCAGCTCGACCCGGCGCAGCAACTGCCACCCCGAGAAGCCCATCCCGCGCGCCGCGTCCCGGGCCTCCGGATCGGCCTGCCGCACCCCCGTGTACGCGTTGGCCAGCAGCGGCGGCACGGCGAAGACGGCCAGCGCGACCACCACCGACGGCCGGCCGAAGCCAAGGAAGGTCAGCGGCAGGATGGTGAGCAGGGCGAGCGTGGGGACGGCCAGCGACACGTTGGACACCAGTACCACCAGCCCGCCGCCCCGGCCGGTGTGCCCGAGCCAGAGCCCGATCGGCCAGGCGACCAGGCAACCGAGCGCCACCGCCGCCGCCGACATCGACAGGTGCTCGCCCAGCCGGTCCAGGACGCCGCCCGGGTTCGTCCAGTTCAGCGGGTCGTTGAGCCAGACCAGCGCCGCCTCGACCGGATTCACCGAGCCAACCTCCCGTTCGCGACCGCGGGACTCCGCCGCGCCGCGTTCCTCGCGCTCACCGAGCCAACCCTCCGCTCGCGACTGCGGGACTCCGCTGCGCTGCGTTCCTCGCGCTCACCGGGCCGACCTTCCGCTCGCGACTGCGGGACTCCGCTGCGCTGCGTTCCTCGCGCTCACCGGGCCCGCTTCAGCCAGGGGGTCAGCAGCCTGCCCGCACCGGCCAGGACCAGGTCGAGCACCAGGGCGAGCAGGACGCAGAGCAGCGTCCCCGTCATGATCTGTGCCTTGTAGAAGTTGTTCTGGAAGCCGGCGAAGATCAGCTGCCCGAGGCCGCCGCGCCCGATCACCACGCCCACGGTCACCAGGGCCACCGTGGAGACGGTCGCCAGCCGCAGCCCGGTGAGGATGCCCGGCAGGGCCAGCGGCAACTCGACCCGGAACAGCCGGCCCCAGCGGCCGTACCCCATTCCCTCCGCCGCCTCGCGGACCTCGGGGGGCACCTGGTTGAGCCCGGCGACGGCGTTGCGGACGATCACCAGCAGCGCGTAGAGAACCACCACGCTGAGCGCGGTCGCCGCGCCGATGCCCAGGTAGGGGGCGACGAACGCGAAGAGCGCCAACGACGGCACCGTGTAGAGCACCCCGGTGAGGGCCAGGACCGGCCCGGCGAGCGAGCGGTACCAGTACGCGGCCACCGCCAGCGGCAGCGCGATCAGGGCGGCGATCAGCACCGCGCGAGCGGTCAGCGAGGCGTGCTCCCGCACGGCGGCGACGATCGTGTCAGAGTTGTCCCGCACGTACTGCCAGGAGAACCACGGGTTACCCGGGTCGGCCCGGTAGCTCAGGCGGAAGGACATGTGTGGACGTTACCCCGGAGGGCACCGCCCCCGCCGAACCGCGCGCGGCGTCGATCACGCTGGAGGGCATCCGCAAGCGCTACCCGGACGGCACCGAGGCCGTACGCGAGCTGAGCCTGGACATCAGAGCCGGCGAGCTGGCGGTGCTGATCGGACCGTCGGGCTGCGGCAAGTCCACGGTGCTCCGGATGGTCAACCGCCTCATCGAGCCGACCGGCGGCCGGATCCTGCTCGGCGGCGAGGACGTCACCCGGGTCGACCCGGTCGGGCTGCGCCGCCGGATCGGCTACGTGATCCAGAACGTCGGGCTCTTCCCGCACCAGACGGTCAGCGCCAACGTCGCCACCGTGCCCCGGCTGCTCGGCTGGCCCCGCCAGCGCAGCCGTCGCCGGGTCGACGAGCTGCTGGAACTGGTCGGGCTCGACCCGGCCACGTTCGGCCGCCGCTACCCGCACGAGCTCTCGGGCGGGCAGCGGCAGCGGGTCGGGGTGGCCCGGGCGCTGGCCGCCGACCCGGTGGTGCTGCTGATGGACGAGCCGTTCTCGGCCGTCGACCCGATCGCGCGGACCCGGTTGCAGGAGGAGTTCCTCCGGTTGCAGGCCGAGGTGCGCAAGACCATCGTGCTGGTCACCCACGACCTCGACGAGGCGGTCCGGCTGGGCGACCGGATCGCGGTGCTCTCCGAGGGCGGGCGCCTGGAGCAGTTCGACACCCCGGCCGCCGTGCTGGGCGCGCCCGCCACGCCCTTCGTCCGGGAGTTCGTGGGCGCCGACCGGGGCATCCGCCGGCTCGCGGTCACCCCGGTCACCGGCGGGGCCGTCGAGCCGCTGCCGGAGGCCGGGGTGGCCGGGCTGCCGACGATGCCGGTCGGCGGCTCGGCGTACGACGCGCTGGGGGTGCTGCTGACCTCGGCCGCGGACCGGGTCGTGGTGACCGACGGGGGGCGGCCGATCGGGGTGCTCAGCCGGGAGCGGCTGCTCGAACTGGGCGCGCCCCAGCGGTGAGGCGCGCCCGGGTCAGGCGCGACCGCCGAGGCTGGCCGTGCCGATGACCCAGCCGGAGAGGAAGCCGTACGTCGCGCCGGCGCCGCCCGCCTGGATCGCCGTCAGCAGCGCCGGCTCCGGGCCGAGGAAGGCGGCGATCAGCGAGGCGAAGCCGCTGGCCAGGACGTACGCGGCCCAGCCGGAGAAGAACTGCGTCCCCGACCCCTGCACCCGGGCCACCTGCGAGGTGGGCAGCAGGTAGAGGAAGAGCGCCGCGAGGATGACCAGCAGGACGGCCCGCAGGTTCGCCACGAGCAGGTTGCCGGTCGCCCCGTCGCCGTCGAAGTGCCACGCCGGCCAGGAGAGCAGTTGCAGGTACCAGCCGCCGGCGGAGTTCGGGTCGGTGCCGGCGGCCCAGCCGACGTACGCCGGGCTGCCGCAGACCGCGACCAGGAGGAGCGCCGCGAGCGCGCCCGTGCCCGCCGCCGTCCCGTAGCGACCGCCGGTGCGTGACGGGTTGGTGAGCGCCATGATCGGGTCAGTTCCCGGCGGAGCGCGGGGGGCAAACCTCTCCGGGGCCGTCGGCCGCCGTCACCCTCGCGGGTGCTTCATCAGGTAGTCGATGAACGCGGCCCGCAGCAGCGGCGCCGACTCCTCGTAGCCGTGCCCGGTCAGCTCCCGCCACAGCGCCGCGGCCTCGTCGATCGTCGGCCCGACCGAGTTGGGCGCGCCGTCGAGGACGGCGGCCTCGTCCGCGTTCGGCAGGTGCCGCAGCACGGACCAGAAGAAGCGCACGTCGTGGCGCTCCCGGGCGACCGCGAACGCCCGCTCCCGCAGCTCCTCGGTGGACAGCGCGTCGAGTTCCTCGAACGACGGGCCGGCGGAGGTCGATGGTGTGTCGGTCATGCCGCCGAGCCTAACCGGCGAGATCACTCCCGGCCCGGTGGACGCGGCGCCGGCTCACCGGTCGCCGGCGTCCCAGCGGCGCGGGCCGGTCTCCCAGCCGGGATCGCTCCACGGGTCCACCGGGCTCTCGTGGGACCGCCTCGGCACGGCGGGCGGCCAGTCGCCGACCGGGTCCGCCGACGGCGCCGTCCAGCCCGCGCCGATCCGGCCGTCCCCGGCGGGGACCGGTTCCGCCGCCGCGCCGGTCGCCGGCCGCCCGTACGCCTCGACCAGCCGGGTGACCAGCAGCCCGACGCCGAGCGCCGCCGCGCCGACCGCCCACCGGCTCACCGTCCAGCCCCGGGCCTGCGCGTACGCGAGGAGGACCGTGACCAGGCAGACGGCCAGCAGGGTGCCGAAGACGCCGCCCCGCCGGCCGTAGGCGCTGGTGCCGGCGAGCAGCGCCAGGCCGACCGCGAGCACCGTCCAGTCCAGCCCCGGGTCCGGCGCGACCGGGGCGGTGTCCCGGCTGGCCGTCAGCATGCCGGCCAGCGCGGCCAGCACCGTGGAGCCGACGAGCGCCCCGGAGGTGACCACCGCCGCCACGGCGCCCCGGCGGCGGGCCGGATCCACGACCGGACGGAACCGGCCGACCACCCGGCGGACGGCCCGCACCGAGCCGAACAGACCGCCGAGCACCGCGACGGCCGCGAACCCGACGAACAGGTGCAGCGCCCCGCGCTCCGGGTCGTAGTCGCCCTGCGGCAGGACCGACGCCGAGCGCTGTTCGACGTACACGACCACCCCGGCCGCGCCCGCGAGGGACGCGGCCCAGCCGGGCACGTGCAGCACCACCACGACCAGCGCCAGGGCGAGCCCGCCCAGCGCGGCGACCAGCAGGGCCGGGCCAGCGGCGGCGCTGACGCCCCGGTCGCCCTGCTCGGCGACGTGCAGCGCGGCGGCGACCGCCACGGGACCGACGGCCAGGTTCACGGCGGCGGTACGCAGGGTCAGCCCGGCGGCCAGCCCCAGCAGCCCGAACACGACCGCGTCGAGCAGCAGGGAGCGCAGCCCGTCGCCCCGCAGCGCGGCCGGGTCCTCCCGCCAGAGCAGGTACGCCAGGACGGCCAGCCCGGCCAGGAGCAGCAGCTCCCAGACGACGTGGACGGCGAACCGGTCGCGGCCGGGCTCGCCGTGCGCGGGGTCGTCGAAGACGTTCTCCAGGACGGAGGCGGGGATGCCGGACGAGGGCTCGGGGGACGGCTCACGCCCCGGTTCGTCGTGCCGCATGACGCCGCCTCCCACGTGGCCGCCCGTCCAGCCTGGTCCGACGCGCGGGCGGACCGGGGCGGCGTTGCTCTCCGGTCGGAGGCACCGTACCCGCGCGGGAGGCCGGGCGTAACCCCCCGGAATCAGCGTGGGCCGGGGCGGCCCTCCCGGCCGCCGGGCTCGCGGTCCTCGTCGTCCTCCTGCTCGGGAACCCGGCAGGAGCGCTCCAGCCAGAGCGCCGCCGCCACCAGCGCCAGCCCGGCGAGCAGGCCGGCGCCGGCGATCGGCCGGTCGTCCATCGCGGCGTCGGTGCGCTCCACGAAGAGCCAGCCGGTCAGCCCGGCGTAGAACCCGGTGAAGATCGCGCCGGCCAGCGCGGACGCCTTCGCCAGCACCACGAACCGGGCCACCAGCAGCGGGTTGACCGGCTCGCGGCCAGGCCTGCGCTCGATGCGGCCCCGGGTGTTGACGGCGGCGTACGCCTCCAGCACGGCCAGCGCGGCGAGGGTGACCACCGGCAGCCAGGGCAGCTCCGGCAGGTAGTCGTAGTAGAGGGTGCTGATCAGCAACCAGGCCACCGCAGCGGCGCCGAGGGCGGCCACCACGAGGGTGGAGATCCGGGTGGGGCCCATCCGGGACCGCTCGGGGCCCGTCCCGCCCGGTCGCGGGGACTGCGCCTGTGTCATGCCGGCCGGCTCCACTGGGTCATGCCGTCGACTCTATCGCCAGATCCGGCCGGGGGCGCAGATCCAGCGCGTCGTCGGCCACCGGGGAGGCATTGAGCAGGTCGGTCAGCCAGCCGTGTCCGGGCAGCCGCCCGTACGGCTGGAGGTCGATCCACGGCCGCAGCACGAAGGCCCGCAGGTGGGCCCGGGGGTGCGGCAGGGTCAGCTCGGGGTCGTCGCTGAGCACCGGCTCGTCGCCGTCGGCCCACACGGCGATGATGTCGACGTCCAGGGTGCGCGGCCCGAAACGCCGCTGCGGGTCGCGGGTGCGCCCCGCGGCGCGCTCCGCCGCCCGGGCCCGCTCCAGCCAGTCGTACGGAGTCGCGGCCGGGTCCTCGGCGAGCAGCACGGCGTTCAGGTACGCGGGCTGGTCCGCGTCCCCCCACGGTGGAGTCTCGTAGACGCCGGAGACCAGGAGCACGCTGTCGCCGAACGCCGAGACGGCGCAGCGCAGGTGGGCGAGCCGGTCGCCGAGATTGCTGCCCAGGGAGAGGACGGCGCGGGTCACCGGTCGCGCCGCCGCGTCATCGTCACGGCCACGTCGGTGAAGGCGTGCGGCACGGGCGCCTCCGGCTTGTGCACGGTGACCGTGGCGGCCTCGACCCGGGGATCGGCCAGGCAGACGGCCAGCAGCCGGTCGGCGAGCGTCTCGATCAGGTTGACCGGTTCGCCGGTCACCACCGCGACCAGCCGCTCGGCCAGTTCGCCGTAGTGGACGGTGTCGCCCACCTCGTCGGAGCGGGCCGCCGGGGCGAGGTCCATCTCCAGGACGGCGTCGACCACGAAGTCCTGGCCCTGGACGCGCTCGAAGTCGTACACCCCGTGCCGGCCGTGCGCCCGCAGGCCGGTCAGCTGGATCCGGTCGGTCATCGGTCTCCTCCGTGGTCGGCGGTGCGGTCCGCCCGTCCGGCGCCGGCGTGGGCCGCCCGAGCCCCACCGGTGGGCGTGGGCGCCAGGCGGGGCGCGCCCGTGGCCTGCCAGACGGCGAGGGCGTCCACGGTGGCCCGGACGTCGTGCACGCGTACGCCCCAGGCGCCGGCCGCCACCGCGAGCAGGCTGGTGGCGACGGTGGCCACGTCGCGGCCGTCCGTGGGGCGGGGGGTGCCGTCGGGATCGGCCAGCAGCCGCCCCAGGTACGACTTGCGGCTGGACGCGAAGAGCAGCGGGAAGCCGAGGTCCAGCAGCTCGGACAGGTGCCTGCTCAGCTCCCAGTTGTGCGCGGCCGTCTTGGCGAAGCCCAGCCCCGGGTCGACGACGATGCGGTCGGCGGCGACCCCGGCCCGCAGCGCCTCGTCGACGCGGCGGCCCAGCTCGGCGCGCACCTCGGCGACCACGTCGGCGTAGCGGGCCAGCTCCCCCATCTCGCGGGAGTGGCCCCGCCAGTGCATGAGCACCCAGGGGCAGCCGGCGTCGCGGACCACCCGGGCCATGGCGGGGTCGGCGAGGCCGCCGGAGACGTCGTTGACCACGGACGCGCCGGCGGCGAGGGCCGCCTCGGCGACCCGCGCGCGGGTGGTGTCGATGCTGACGGGCACGCCGGCGGCGGCCAGCTCCCGGATCACGGGGACCACGCGGGCCGTCTCGGTCTCCGCGTCGACCCGGTCGGAGCCCGGCCGGGTGGACTCGCCGCCGACGTCCACCAGGTGGGCGCCGTCGGCCCGCAGCCGCACGCCGTGTCCGACGGCGGCATCGAGGTCGGCGTACCGTCCGCCGTCGGAGAAGGAGTCGGGCGTGACGTTGAGGACGCCCATCACCACCGGGTCCGAGGCCCGTACCAGATCGGTCACGGCTAGACGGTACCGGTCGGCCGGAGCGCCCCGAGCGGGCCGGGTCGAGGGCGATGACATGCGCATTCGAACGGGTGTACGATCGGTCGTCCCGGTCGGATCGGGCAGACTCTTCGCGGCTTGTCGCAAACAGTGGGTGCCCGTACGCTTTGGAACTGCCCGGCATCGAGATGGCGAAGCCTGGAGGGAGGGCCGAAGCGGGAGATTCCGCCCAAAGCTCACCACCCTCCGTGGTGAGTAACGAACGCAGGGTCGCCGACGCTGCGCACAGGGAGCACCGTTCCCGCCAGGCATGCCTACTGCACCACCGCGGCGCCGCCGGCCGCGACTTGGGGAGGTTCCAGTGATCGCCATCGAGCTGATGGAGACGGCGACGTCCGCCGCCGCCCACACGCTCTCCGCCCTGGCGTCGACTCCACTCGCCGAGCCTGCGCCCAAGGGGATCGACACCGAGGGTGTCGTCACGTTCTTCGCCAGCAAGATCGCTCCGATCCTGCTGGCCGTGCTGGGCGTCATCTTCATCGGGCGCGCCAGCCGGGGTGAGATCTCCAAGGTCCTCACCAGCTCGGCGATCGCGATCGTCGGGCTCGCCTTCATCGCCGGAGCCGCCACACTCTTCTTCATCGGCGACTACCTGATCGACCTGATCTTCGAATAGGCGCGGGCACGAGATGCGGCTGCGCACCGACGACGACATCTACCGGGCTCGCCTGGTCTACCTCGGGCCGCCCGGCTACACCCTTCCCGTCCACCTGCCGTACGCCCAGTACGGGCTGTTCATGCTGCTCGTTCCCCTCTACATGTTCATCCACTGGCTGTTCACGTTCCAGGTCGAGCTCTTCCCCGCCTGGGAGATCGCGCTCGCCATCGTGAGCACCTCGTTCATCTTCCGGTACGTCGACCCGGACCGGCCCGCGCGCATGGTGATCCGCACCGCGCTGACCGACTGGCGGCGGACCCGGGAGCCGGCCGCGGAGCAGCGGGACCCCCGCCTGGTCGGCAGTCGGATCAGGATCCGGGAGGAACTGGCATGACCGGTCGCACCCCGACCAGGCAGTCGAACGACGCGGATGAGGCGGTCGCATGAATCGCAGTTCCACGCCGGGTTCCCCGGCAGGGCGTCCGGCCGTCCCGCACGGTAACCGTGCGCGGTCGTTCGACTACCCGGATGATCCAGAGACGGACGAGGTCGCCCTCGATCCGGCCCTGGTGACGACACCCGGGCACGGTGGCGTGGGCGTCTTCCAGGCCCCCCGCCCGGCGCCACGCCGGACGCCGCCGGCCGAGGCGCAACCCGCCGGCACCGGCGACAGCGCCGACATCGACTCGCCCTTCCTCGACCTGTTCGGCGGTACGCGCCCCGGCGCGACCCGGCCGACGGCGCCCCCGCAGCGGGCCGGCGGGCGGGAGCAACCCGCCATCGGGCAGCAGTCGGCGGCCGCCGCACCGGCCGCGCTCCCGCCGGCTCCCACAGCCCCTCTGTCGCCGCCCGCACGGGCGGGCCACGGGGCCGACGTCTACCGGACCGGCCACCCGGCCGACGCGGCCCACCGGGCGTCCCCGGGGGTCACACCGGCCGTCGAACAGCCCCCGGCCGACGCGTACGAGCCGCCCGCCCGACCGGCCAGGTCCCGGGTGCCGCACCAGTCCGGGGACCGGCTGCCCACGCTCCGCCCACCGGCGGAGGCGGAGGACGCGACGGCCGGTATGCCGCCCGTCGCGGCGGCGCCGCCGTCGTCCCACCCGGCACCTCTCCAGCAGCCGGCAGCGCTCGACCCGCCCGCGCCGGGCCCGGCGTCCGAGCCGGCGTCCCGCCGCACCGGGGAGCGCCCGCCGGAGCGGGCCGGCCGGGAGGTGGCGCCGCCGCGGCAACGCTCCGCCGGCCGGCGGAGCCAGCCCACCAAGCCCGCCCGGGTCAAGCCGCCGAAGATCAAGTTCGGGGACCGGGACCCGGCGGACGAGCTGGCCATCACCGAGATCGCCGGCCACCTGACCTTCACCCCCAACACCGTCACCGCCTGGTACTGGCTGCCGGAGGTGCGCTGGGCGTTCCGGCCGGACGCGGAACGGGAGGCGCTGCTCTCGGCGATCTCCGAGCAGTACGCCGGGCTGGCCGGCTTCCGACTGCACCTGCGGCGCACCACCCGGCCCTTCCCGGCCGACGAGTGGGCCCGCACCATCGACGCGCACACCGCTTCGCCGCTGCCCGACGTGCCCGGCACCGCCGGCTGGGGCGACCACCTCGTGGCCGCGCAGCGGCACCTGCTCTCGGTCAACCACGCCGAGGGGCAGACCTACCTCGGCGTCACCTTCGCCCGGCGCTCCCTCGGCGACTCGCTCACCGAGCGGCTGCTGCGCACCTTCGGCCGGGGTGTGGCCGAGGGCGAGCGCCGCAAGCTCGGCCGCACCGTCGAGCAGTTCGACGAGGTGCTGGGCGCGTTCGGCATGCGCGGCCGGCGGGTCACCGCACAGGAACTGGAGTGGCTGCTCTACCGCTCGGTGGCGCTCTGCATGGCGCCGCCCGGGCAGCTCTCCCCGCTCACCGACGGCAAGTGGGAACGCGGCGACCTGCTCGCGCTCACCGAGCAGGTCGAGCGCTACCGCACCCCGTACGGCTCGACCGTCAAGCTGGTCAACCGGATGACCGGCGAGGAACGGCACGTCGCCGTGCTGGCGGTCGGCCGGATGGAGCCGCTGGAGATCCCCGAGCGGCACGAGCCCTGGCTGCACTTCCACGAGCGGCTGCCGTGGCCGATGGAGCTCTCCACCCGCGTCGACATCCTCGGCTCCGGCGACTCCTTCCGTAACCTGGAGCACCGGCTGCGGATGATCCGCTCCCAGCAGCTCGACTACGCGGAACACGGCATCGACGCCCCGCCCGAGCTGGAGCGGCTGGCCAAGCGCGCACTGGTCATCGGCGACGAGATGACCACCGGGCTGCCGGTCGACTCGGCCCGCGCGCACGGCTGGCACCGGATCGCCGTCGGCGGTCGCAACCGCGAGGAGTGCCTGGAGCGGGCCCGCCGGCTGATCCAGCTCTACTCCCGCGAGCTGCGGATCTCGCTGCAGCACCCGAAGAACCAGGACTGGCTGGCCCGCGAGTTCATCCCCGGCGAGCCGATCGCCAACACCGGCTACGTCCGGCGGATGCCGGTCAACCTGCTCGCCGCCGCGCTCCCCCAGGCCGCCTCCACCGTCGGCGACCGGCGCGGCGACCTCATCGGGCGCACCGCCGGCACCTGCCGCCGGCCGGTCTTCCTCGACCTGCACTTCCCGATGGAAGTACGCGAACGCTCCGGGCTCGCCGTCTTCGTCGCCGAACCGGGCGGCGGCAAGTCCACCCTGCTCGGCGCGCTCGGCTACCTCGCGGCCCGACGCGGGGTCCAGGTGACGCTGCTCGACCCGTCCGGCCCGCTCGCCCGGCTCTGCGCCATGCCGGAACTGCGGCCGTACGCGCGGGTGCTGAACCTGACCGGCTCCGAGCACGGCACCCTGGCCCCGTACTCGCTCATCCCGACGCCGCTGCGCAGCGAGTTCGGCACCGGGGCCTCGGGCGACCGGGAGTTCGAGATCGCGGTCTCCAACGCCCGCGCCGAGCGGCGGATGCTGGTGCAGGACATCTGCATGATGCTGGTGCCCCCGCAGGTCGCCCGGGAGGCGTCCACCGCCACCCTCTTCCGGCACGCCGTACGCCAGGTGCCGGCGGAGGAGACCTCCACCCTGGACGACGTGGTCGCCTGCCTCAGCCAGCTCGACGACGACGCCGGCAAGGAACTGGCCAACCTGCTGCTCGACACCGCCGAGATGCCGCTGGCCATGCTCTTCTTCGGCCGACCGCCGGAGGGGCTGCTCGGCGCGGACGCCGCGCTCACCGTGATCACCATGGCCGGGCTGCGACTGCCCGACCTGAAGATCGAGCGGGAATACTGGTCCGCCGAGGAGGCGCTGGCCCTGCCGATGCTGCACACCGCGCACCGGCTCGCCGTACGCCGCTGCTACGGCGGCTCTATGTCGTCGCGGAAGCTCGTCGGCCTGGACGAGGCCCACTTCATGGAGGGGTGGCGCTCCGGGCGGTCGTTCCTGGTCCGGCTCGCGCGCGACTCCCGCAAGTGGAACCTCGCCGCGCTGGTGGCCTCGCAGAACCCGCGGGACATCCTCGGGCTCGACGTGCAGAACCTGGTCTCGACCGTCTTCGTCGGCCGGATCGCCGAGGACGCGGAGATCGCCTCCGAGGCGCTCCGCCTGCTGCGGGTGCCGGTCAACGACGGCTACGAGGCCACCCTGGCCTCCCTCTCCACCGCCGACGCCACCAGTGCGACCCGGCTCGGCTTCCGGGAATTCGTCATGCGGGACGTCGACGGCCGGGTGCAGAAGGTCCGGGTCGACGTTTCGTACGTCGACGGGCTGCTGGACCACCTCGACACCACCCCCGCCGCGATCGCCGCGGCGGCCGGGGTGCTGCCGGCCATCCTGCCGAACATGGAGGCGTGACATGGCGCGGGCCCGGGCACGGTTGGTGGCGTTCCTGCTCGCGGTCGGCGTACTCGCCGGGGCCACGATCGGCTGGCCGGCCGTCGGCGCCATGGCGGCCCCCGCACCGCTGACCGCCCAGGCGAAGGCCGACCTCTGCACCACCCCGGAGTGGCAGGCCGACTTCCGCGCCTGCGTCGCCAAGCTGAAGGAAGTCGCCGACTCCGAGGTCAAGTGCCGTAACGCCCCGACCCCCGGTGCTCCCGACTCCGGGCTCGCCGGTTGGTTCGCGTCACGACCGGAATCGGCCACGAAGCCGGGCCCGAAGGGCTTCTACAGCGACTACGGCTACGCCGGATACAGCTACTCCACGTACGACGTCGACAGCGGTTGCGCGACCGCGGTGCTGCACCCCGACTACAAGTTCACCAATACGGTCGCCAACGGCGAGTTCATGATCGCCACGGCGATCGTGGGCGCCTCGAACGCGTTGCGGGAACGCGCCTGGGACCCACGCTCGATGTGGGGCTGGGCCGACCCGCTGGTGGACCAGGCGACCAAGGCCGTCTACCAGAAGGTGTTCAGCGTCTTCGGCATCGTCACGCTGTGCGTGGTCGGCCTGTATCTGCTCTGGCGCTCCCGCCAGTCCGACATGAGCAACGCGATGACCACGGCAGGCTGGGCCCTGCTGGTGATGGTGGCGGTGACCGCCCTGGCCGCCTGGCCGGTCAAGTCGGCCAACATCGCCGACGGCACCCTCGTCACCACCCTGGGCGTGGTCCACGACGCGGTCGGCCCGGCTACCAAGGACACCCCTCCAAGTCAGTGTGATGACCCGAATCCGGAGGCGTGCAAGGACAACCGTCCGCCCGCCGTGCGGGCCAGTGACACGGCGACGGAGGCCATGCTCTACCGCAACTGGCTGCGGGGCGTGCTCGGCTCGGCGGACAGCGAGACGGCGAAGAAGTACGGTCCGGCTCTCTACGACGCGAAGTCGTTCTCCTGGGAGGAGGCGGCGAAGCTCCGGTCGAACCCGGCCACGCGAGAGGCCACCATCAAGGCCAAGCAGCAGCAGTGGGCGCGGGTCGCGCAGCAGATCGAGACCGAGGACCCGGAGGCGTACGAGTACCTCCAGGGCGTCCGGGACATGGACCGGGTGGGTGCCGGCTTCATCGCGGTACTGGCCGCCGTGCTCTTCGCGATGTTCGACCTGACCGCCTCGCTGCTGGTGCTACTGGGCTTCCTGATCTTCCGCTGGGCGGTGATCGCCGCACCGATCCTCGGCACGGTGGGCCTGATGCGCCCGGCCAGCGCCGGGTTGCGGCGGCTGGCGAACGCGGTGGTCGCCGCCGTCTTCAACATCGCCATCTTCGGCACCGGTGCCGCCATCTATCTCTTCGCGGTCGACCTCATCATGAGCACGCCGACCCTGCCCGGCTGGCTCCAGGTGGTGCTGGTCTGGCTCTGCGGGGTGGTCGGCTGGCTGCTGCTGCGGCCCTACCGGAGGATCACCCAACTCGGCGGCAAGGACAGCAGCGAGGCGGTCAGCTCGGCCGGCTCGTGGCACCGGCGCTTCTTCCGGGACATGCGCACCGCCGCCCGGCTCGACGTCGCTGAGCCCGGCGGCACGGCCGAGCCGGCGATGGGCCGGCGTCGTGCCGTCGTGGCGGAGCAGCGCACCCTCCGGCCCGAGGCCCGGCGGGAGGATCCGGCACACGCCGCCACCCGCGGTGGGCAGGCCGCCAACCCCGGTGGGGAGGAGCGGCAGCGGCCCGACGGCCGCGAGTCGGCCGCCGAAAAGGCGGCGCCGTCCGGGGAACGGGGCACCTCCCGCCCGGCCGTACCCCGCCCCCGGCGGCGGCAGCCGGCCACCTGGACGGAGCCCGACGTGCCGGACGAGAACCCCTCGTTCGTCATCTACCGCCCCGGATCCGCGGAGCGCGAGCCTGACCGGCCCACTCCCCGGATCCGGTCCGAGGCGCGGTGAGTGCGGTGCGGCGGGCGGTCGAATTCCTGGTCACCCGGGTGCTCCGGTCCCGGTTCGGCGTCGCGATCGGCATCGCCGTCCTCGTGTTCGGGATCATCGGAGCTGCGCGGCTGGTGTCCGGGCCCGGCGATCCCACCTCCGGGCTCAGCAACCGCCCCGACCGACCGATCACCACGGTCGACCCGACCGCCGGCGACGACGGGGCGTTCTCCACGGGCGCTCCCCCCTCCCCGGTCACCCGGCCCGGCGACCTCACGCCGGAGCAGACCGCCGAACGCTTCGTCGCCGCCTGGCTCGGCAAGCCGGGCATCACGGCGGAGCGGTGGCAGGAGGGCCTACGTCCGCTGTCGACCCCGGTCCTGACCGACAAGCTGGCCGGCGTCGACCCGTCCGGGGTTCCGGCCGGTCAGGTCGACGGCGACGTCACGCTTCAGCCCCGGGCCGAGAACTTCGTCGAGGTGCTGGTTCCGCTCGACACGGGACGGCTTCGCCTCGAACTGGTGGCGCCCGAGGGGCGGTGGCTGGTGGACGCGGTGGACTGGGAGCAGAAATGAGCGACGGGACGCGGCCCCGCGGTCGGCAGCTCCGACTCGGCGCACTGGCCGCCGCGTTGACGGCGACGCTCGCCCTGCTCTGCTGCACCGGCGGCGCGGGCGCCTTCTTGCTCACGGAACTCGGCGGCGATTCCGCAGACTCCATGACGGCGGTGAGCATGGACTGCAAGGAGGACTACCGGGTCGACGTTCGCGGCAAAATACCCCGGATGTCGGGATACGGGCAGGTCCAGCTACGCAACGCCGCCCGGATCATCAAGGTCGGGCAGGAGATGAAGGTGCCGCCGCGCGGCTGGGTGATCGCCGTGGCAACCGCCATGCAGGAGTCCCGGCTGCGCAACCTGGCGAACCGGACCGTCGGCGAGTCCGAGGATCTGCCCAACGAGGGCGTCGGTGCCGATCACGACTCCGTCGGGCTGTTCCAGCAGAGGGCGAGCTGGGGCACCGTGGCGCAGCGGATGACGCCCGAGTACGCCGCCCGGAAGTTCTACGAGAAGCTGGTCAAGGTGCCCGGCTGGGAGACGATGTCGCTGACCCGGGCCGCGCAGGCCGTGCAGATCAGCGCCTTCCCCGACGCGTACGCCAAGCACGAGGACGTGGCCGCCCGGATCGTCAATGCGCTGGCCGGCGGGGCCGCCCGGATCGCGCTGGTCGACGGAAGGAAGGCGTGCGACCGCGCCGCCGCCGGGCAGATCGCCGCCTCCGGCTGGACGGCTCCCATACCCGGTGGCGTCGGCTCGGGCTTCCAGACCGCGAGCCGCCCCAGGCACAACGGGGTAGACATCGCCGCGCCGAAGGGCACCGACATCCGCGTCGCCGCCACCGGACGCGTCCTGGTGTCCCGCTGCGACCCGGACAATCGCGACCGGCTTACCTGCGACGTCGACGGCTGGCCGAACAAGGGCGGCTGCGGCTGGTTCGTTGACGTCCTGCACGCCGGCGGTTTCATCACTCGCTACTGCCACATGGTCAGCAAGCCCCGCGTCAAGGTCGGCCAACTCGTCGAGGCCGGTACGGTCATCGGCGAGGTGGGCAGCAGCGGCAACTCCTCCGGTCCGCACCTGCACTTCGAGGTGCACGAGGACGGGGACCGGAGCAGCCGGGGCGCCATCGACCCGGTGCCGTTCATGCGATCGCGCGGCGCGCCGCTCAAGGGCGCGGGATGAGACGCTCGCCGTCATGAACGAGCCGCTTCCCGACCCGTTCGCCGACCATCCGGACTGGGCTCCCCGGCCGCCCCGACCGATCGAGATCGTGCCGGCCACCGGCCGCGTCGAACTCCGCGGGCAGCGCGTGCTGGTCGGCCTGCCCGGGTTCGGCTGGCGCGGTGACCTACGCGCCGACGACCGGGTGGTGCAGGGCAGCCGAACATACGTGCCGGTCATCCCCGAGCACGAGTGGTACCGGGCGGAGTCCGACCAGGTGGAGGTCTTCGCGCCGCTGGTCCCGGTCGAGCGGGTCTGGGTGGAGACGGTGGGGGCCCAGCGGCCGGACGCGTCGGCGGATCGCGCGACGGGCGTCCGCCTGGTCTCGCTGGACGCTCCGGCGCATCGCATGCCGACCCCGGTCTTCGAGTCGGACGCCGTCACGGGTCGCCGGGTGGTGCACGTCGTGGACTCCGTCGAACACCGGGATCTGCGTGCCGTCACGGAGACCTACTCCGGCGCGGAAGGCGACATCTGCGTCCGGGTGACGCCGGAGGTGGAGTGGTACCGCTGGGCCTGGCGGGGCCAGTCACCGACCACACTGGAGGTTCCGGTGCATCTGCTCTGGGTTGAGTGATGCTCAGCCAGTCTTACGGCCACTACAGACCCGCCAACCTTCATCTTGTTCCACCACATCGAACACCCAGTCCTCACGCCTGCTGCTGCGGGGCTGGCCGTTGGCTGAGCCGGAGATGGTGAGCGTCGTGGCAACTGATTCGCCCTCGCTCGTCTTGGTTCGGGTGAGCGGCCCCCAACTAACTCTGACAACGACGTCGAAGTTGGCCTCACGCTGCTCGATCTCGCTGCGCAGCCCGGAGACCGCAGCCCGATCGCCGTTTCCCTCGCAGGTGAAGAGGTTGGCGCGGGTGTCGTTGCGGTCCACGAGGAAGGCGCGAAGGTAGTTGTCCACCACCACGTCGGGCGCGCTGCGGTCGGGTGCCGCGGCCCGGTTGTAGAGCACGTATCCGGCGGCCACTCCGCCGAGGCAGAGTGCCACGACGACGCTCGTGACCACGGTGAGCACGGTGCGCAGCCGCCGCCGTGGCCGCTCCGGCACCGGGGCCGGCGAGGGCGGCGCCAGGTGGTCCGAGGGAGGCCGTTGCGCCGGTACGCGGGAGACCTGGGAACCGGCGGGGGGCTGCACTGATTCCACCCTCTGAGGCTAGCGGCTGGACGCGGTAGACCCAATGCCCCAGATCCAGCGGATCGTGACGGACCACTGCCCATCGGTGAGATCCACGACATCCCCGGCGCAGTGCCGCCGCGCATCCCGGACGAGTCGGCCCGGCTGGGTTACGGTCTCTGCGCGGGGAGGGGTTGCCGACCTCGGGCAGAGGGGGTGGACGCGGTGGCCGGTCCGAAGGCACGCACCAACCGCGCCGCCGCACTGCACCGGCGGGCCGCCGCCACCGCGACCGCCGCCGCGAGCGTCCTCGACGACACCCGGCCCGTCCCCGCCGACCAGCGCCGCCAGTACGAGCTGGCCGACCGCCTCCGGTCTGCGGCGGCGGTGCTGGCCCCCGGCTGGGCGGGCTCTCCCCTGGAGACGGTGGCACCGACCACTCCGGCCGGTGAGGGGCCGCCTCCCTTCGTCCGGGTCGGTACGGCGGCACCGCTGGACGACGCCCGGTTCCCCGCACTGGTGCCGTTGCTCGGCACGGGCCACCTCTCGGTGGACGTGGACGCCCGGGATCCCCGGGTGGCGGGGCTGCTGCGGGGCGTACTGCTGCGGCTGTTGGCGGCGACCCCGGCCGGGGCGCTGCTGGTCCGCGCGGTGGACGCGACCGGCACGGCCCTCGCGCCGTTCGCGCCGCTCGCGGACGCGGGCCTGCTGCCGCCCCCGGCGGTGGACGTGGCGGGGCTGCGGGCCGTGCTCACCGAGGCCGAGCAGTGGGTGGCGCCGGGGACGAGCGGGCGACGCCGGCACGACCGGACGCTGCTGCTGGTGATCGCCGCCCTACCCGAGTCGACCGGAGCCACCGACCTGGCCCGCATCGAGGCCCTGGCCGAGCCGGGCCGGGCCGCCGGCCTGCACCTGGTGGTGGCGGGCTGGCCTCCGGCGGGCGACCGGGAGCCGCTGCCGCGGGCGACGACGCTGGCGGTCCGCACCGCGTACGCGCTGCTGGGTGACCCGCCGGGCGGGTCGTTCGCCGGTCCGGGCGCCGAGCCGCCGGGCGGGCTGAACTCGCCGGTCTTCATCGAGGCGGATCCGCCGGCCGAACTCGTCGACGCGGTCTGTTGCCGGCTGGCCGTTCAGGTGGAGGCGGGTTCCCGGCTGGCGCTCACCGACCTGCTGCCGGCGGCCGACGAGGAGCTGTGGACGGCGAGCGGGGTGGGCGGGCTGACCACGACCGTCGGGGATGCCGGTGGCCGCCCCGTGTCGCTCGGCTTCACGGAGCTGACGCCGCACTGGCTGGTCAGCGGCCGTTCGGGCGCGGGCCGGTCCACGTTCCTCACCACCGCGCTGCTCGGCCTGACCGCCCGGTACGGCCCCGACGAGCTGGCTCTCTACCTGGCGGATCTCGCCGACGCCGAATCCTTCGTGGAGTTCCTCCAGACCGAGCGCGACCGGTCGTGGATCCCCCAGGTGCGGGCCGCCGCGATGGCCGCCGACCGGGAGTACGTGCTGAGCCTGCTGGACGAGCTGGTGGCGGAGGTGCGCCGCCGCGAGGAGGCGGGCGGCCGGGCCGGCGGGCAGCGCTTCGCCGAGCTGCGGCAGCACCGGGCCATGCCCCGGATCGTGTGCGTGCTCGACAATCTCCCGCTGCTCTTCGCCGAGCGGGACCGGCTGGCCGCGGACGCCGCCGCCCGGCTGGACGCGCTGGCCCGCACCGGGCGTGCGTACGGGGTGCACCTGGTGCTGGCCGGCGAGGGCGACCTGGGGTTGGGCTCGCGTACGGACCGGGACTCGGTGCTGGGGCAGTTCCCGGTGCGGGTGGCGCTGCCCGGCGGGGGTGCCGTGCTGGAGCCGACGAACGACTCGGCCGCCGGGCTGCCGGTGGGCAGCGCGGTGGTGAACACCGCCGGCGGGCTCGGCGGGCCCCGGGGCGCGATCCGGGGGCACGAGCGGATGGTCCGGTTCCCGGACCCGCAGGACCACCCCGACACGGTGGAGGAGCTGCGGCACCGGCTCTGGTCGGCCCGCCCGGAGGGGGCGTCCCCGCCGGTGGTCTTCGCCGGTTACGCCCGCCCGCTGCTGCGCAACGACCCCCGGCACCGGGCCGCGCTCGCCGGGCAGGCACCCGGTCCCGCCGCCCTGCTGGGCCGGGCGGTGGACGTGCCCCGGACCACCGTCGCGGTGTCGCTCGGGCCGGCCCCGGGGCGGAACCTGGCAGTGCTCGGTCCCGGGCCGGAGGCGGCCCGGCTGCTGGCCACCGCGGCGCGCAGCGCGGCGGCGCACCACGCGCCGGGGGCCACCCGCTTCGTGCTGGCCGCGCCGGACGAGGAGTGCCGGCCGCTGGCCGAGGCGTTGGCGGCCGAGCTGGCCGGGCGGCACCCGGTGGACACGGTGGACGTCGCCGGCCTGCTCGCCGCCGTGGACGACGCCGTGCCGGCCTACCTGGTGGTCTTCGGACTGGACGTGCCGACGCCGGAGCAGCTGCCCCCGGAGCGGCTGCGCGCGCTGCTGCGGGAGGGACCGCCCGCCGGCCGGCACCTGCTGGGCCGCTGGCGGACGGTGCCGTCCTTCGCGGCGCTGCTCGAACCCGAGGGCGAGGTGGACAAGCTGGCCGCCGTGGCCGTGGTGGACCTGCCGGGCGCGCAGCTCGCGTCGGTCTTCGGCCGGCAGGTGCAGTGGCGGCCCCGCCCCGGCCGGGCGGTGCTCTGGGACGGCCCTGGCGAGCAGGGCACCGTGCTGGTCCCGTTCGGCGAGGAGGGGGACCCGGCATGACCGGCAGCGGGGCACGGACCACGACGGGGCACGCCGCGCCGGGGCGGCAGCGTTCCGGCGCCGACCCGACGCCGGAACGCACCGACACGGCCGGACCGGCGGGAAGCGTCGACCCGGTGCGCGCCGCGTGGACCGAGTACCTCGCCGCCGCGCGCCAGCTCGACGGGGTACGCCGTGACGCGGCCACCGCCGCCGGCGAGCAGGCCCGGTCGGTGCAGGCCGCCCGCGAGGAGTTGACCGCCGTACGCACCCGGCTGGCGTCGCAGGAGGCCCGACTGCGCGAGCGGGGCGTACCGCCGATCTCGCTGGTCCCGACGCCGCCGGAGCTGACCGAGGCGGCCCGGGCGATGGCGGGCGGGCCGGCGGCGGTGCTGGCCGCGCTGCGCGCCGCCCGGGGCCGGGCGGACGCCGCGGACGCGACGCTCTCCGCGCGTGGGCTGCCCCGCCTGGCCGCCTGGCCGCCGCGCCTGCGGAACCTGCTGGTGTACGGGCCCCTGGCGCTGCTGGTGCCGGCGGTCCAGCTCGCGTTGTTCGTGGCCATCGGCACCGGGGCGGCCAGCGTGGCCGCGCTGGTCTGCGGGCTGCCGATGCCGGCGGTGGCGTTCGTGGCGGGTTGGATCGGCGTCGGACGGCTCTTTCCGCCGCCGGGGGGCGGCCGGGTGGAGCGCACGGCCCGGCTCGGCGCCCTGGTGTGTCTGGTCCCGGCGGTGCTGGTCAGCGCGGGCCTGCTGCTCGCGATGCTGGCCGGCTGAGCACCACTGCCCAGAGCGACGGCCGGCCGACCCGGGTGTGGGTTCGGCCGGCCGGTCTGTCGCGGTCAGCGGGGGATGATCAGCGCCATCGCCTCGGCGCGCGACTTGGCGTCGCGCTGGAGGGTGCCCCGCACGGCGGACGTGATGGTCTTGGCGCCCGACTTCTGGATGCCGCGCATCGCCATGCACATGTGCTCGCATTCGAGCACCACCACCACGCCGCGCGGCGCGAGCCGCTCCATCAGCAGGTCGGCGATCTGCGAGGTGAGCCGCTCCTGCACCTGCGGCCGGCGGGCGAAGACCTCGACCAGCCGGGCCAGCTTGGACAGGCCGGTGATCCGGCCGTCCGGCCCCGGGATGTAGCCGATGTGGGCGCTGCCCCGGAACGGCAGCAGGTGGTGCTCGCAGAGGCTCATCACGTCGATGTCCCGGACGAGCACCAACTCCTCGTGGTTGGCCTCGAAGGTGGTGCTGAGCACCTGGGCCGGATCGACCCGGAGGCCGGCGAAGAGTTCGGCGTACGCGCGGGCCACCCGGGCCGGGGTCTGCTGGAGCCCGTCGCGGTCCGGGTCCTCCCCGACGGCGATCAGGATCTCGCGGACGGCCTTCTCGATCCGCCCGAGGTCCATGGTCTCCTCGACGGGCCGGCCGGTGAGCTTGCCGCTGATCAGGCGCGCGGCGACGTAGTCGAGGGTGTCGTCGCCGTCCGGCTCGGTCGCGGAGACGGCCAGTTCCCGGTGCTCCCGGGAACTGGCCGTCGGGTCGGTGCTCAGTGCGTACCGTCCGAGTTGTTGGAGTTGTTCGGGCTGCCGCCGCCCACCGTCGCCTGGGCGCCGTCGGCCTGGGCCTGCACCTTCAGCGCGTCCTTCTCCGCCGGCGTGAGCACCGGCGGCTCGGTGGAGGGCTGGCGCTTGCCGAAGCCGTTGTACGGCGCCATCGGCGGCCGCTTGGCCACCCGGGCGCAGATCCGGGCCATGTCGGCGGTGGAGAGGGTCTCCTTCTCCATCAGCTCCAGCACGATGTTGTCCAGGACGTCCCGGTATTCCACCAGGATCTCCCAGGCCTCGTCGTGGGCCAGCTCGATCAGCGCCCGCATCTCGCCGTCGATCTCGGCGGCGACGACGTCGGAGTAGTCCCGCTCGTGGCCCATGTTGCGGCCCAGGAACGGCTCGTCGCCGCTGGTGCCGTACTTGATCGCGCCGAGCTTGGAGCTCATGCCGTACTGCGTGATCATCGCGCGGGCCAGCTGGGTGGCCTTCTCGATGTCGTTGCCGGCGCCGGTGGTCGGCTCGTGGAAGACCAGCTCCTCGGCGGCCCGGCCACCCAGCGCGTACGCCAGGGTGTCGACCATCTCGGCGCGGGTCTGGGTGTACTTGTCCTCGGTGGGCAGGACCAGGGTGTGGCCCAGCGACCGACCGCGGGACAGGATCGTCACCTTGTGCACCGGCGCGGCGTGCGGCAGCGCCCAGGCGACCAGCGCGTGCCCACCCTCGTGGTACGCGGTGATCTTCTTCTCCTGGTCGCTCATCACCCGGGTCCGGCGCTGCGGACCGGCGATCACCCGGTCGATCGACTCCTCCAGGGAGTCGTTGGTGATCGCCCGCTGGTCCTTGCGGGCGGTGAGCAGCGCGGACTCGTTGATCACATTGGCCAGGTCGGCACCGCTGAAGCCGGGGGTGCGCCGCGCCACCGCGTCGAGGTCGACGTCGGGGGTGAACGGCTTGCCCTTGGCGTGCACCCGCAGGATCGCCTTGCGGCCCTCCATGTCGGGGGCGTCCACCGGGATCTGCCGGTCGAAGCGGCCCGGGCGCAGCAGCGCCGGGTCGAGGATGTCCGGCCGGTTGGTGGCGGCGATCAGGATGACCCCGCCCTTGGTGTCGAAGCCGTCCATCTCGACGAGCAGCTGGTTGAGGGTCTGCTCGCGCTCGTCGTGACCGCCGCCCATGCCAGCGCCGCGGTGGCGGCCGACGGCGTCGATCTCGTCGACGAAGACGATGGCGGGCGCGTTCGCCTTGGCCTGCTCGAAGAGGTCGCGGACCCGGCTGGCGCCGACACCGACGAACATCTCCACGAAGTCCGAGCCGGAGATCGAGTAGAAGGGCACCCCTGCCTCGCCGGCGACGGCGCGGGCCAGCAGCGTCTTACCGGTGCCGGGCGGACCGAAGAGCAGGACGCCCTTCGGGATCTTGGCGCCCAGGGCCTGGTACTTCGCCGGGTTCTGCAGGAAGTCCTTGATCTCGTGCAGCTCCTCGACGGCCTCCTCGGCGCCGGCCACGTCCGCGAACGTGGTCTTCGGCGTGTCCTTGGTGATCATCTTCGCCTTGGACTTGCCGAAGTTGAGCACCCGGGAGCCGCCGCCCTGCATCTGCGACATGAAGAAGAGCAGCAGGAGCACCAGCAGGGCGATCGGGAGCAGGTTGACCAGCAGGCTCACCCAGATGCTGTCGGACGACACCTCGACGTTGGCCGGGCCGGTGACCCGGTTGTTCGCCTTGGCCTCGAGGACCTCGTTCCAGACCTCGTCGCCGACCTCGTAGGGGAACTGCGCCTCGATCCGGTCGGTGTCGGTGTCACCGAACTTGGCCTTGTCCTTCAGGTCGAGCCGGAGCGTCTGCTCCTTGTCCTGGAAGACGACCTTGTCGATGCCCCCCTTGTTGAGCTGGTCGAGCGCAATGGAAGTGTCCACCCGGTGGTAGCTGGGACCAGCGGTGAACAGTTGACTGAGCACAACGGCGCCGAGGATGACCAGGATGATCCAGACCACCGGTCGGCGGAAGAAACGCGTACGTTCCATGCTGTTGTCGAGCGCCGAGGCGCCCGCATCCTCCTGATCGACGTCCTGACCGTCTGATGGTGTCGCCGCCTGCGGCGGCGGCCGGAGCCGCCGTGCGGGCCGGCTCGACCCCGAGGCACGAAACTGCCGCGCCGCGGTCATTCGACGGTACACCGTGCACGCGAGGAGTGAGCTTGCGAGCCCCGCAGTCGCGCACAAAGGGAACAGCTGTGCGCGCACCGAGCGAGCTTGCGAACCCCGCGATCGCGCACAATCCGATCATCGTGCGCGCGCGGAACGCGCCTGCGAGCCCAACAATTACGCGTAGGGCGAACCGGGTCAGCCGGCGTGACGGGAGCTCCGCGCCCGGCCTCCCGTCCGCCCGGTCCCGCGGTTCGAGGGGTCGGGCGTGGAGGGTGCCTCCACGCCACCGGCCTCTACCGTAGTCCGATTCGCTGAGAGCCCGCTGAACGTCCGCTCGACCGGTGCCGATGTGACGGGCCCGGCGAGGGCTCAGTTCCGGGCGTACACCTCGGGCTTGAGCACCCCGACGTAGGGCAGCTCGCGGTAGCGCTCGCCGAAGTCGAGGCCGTAGCCGACGACGAACTCGGTCGGGATGTCGAAGCCGACGTACTTCACCGGCACCGGCACCTTGACCGCGTCCGGCTTGCGGAACAGCGCGACCACCTCGACGCTCGCGGCCGAGCGGGACTCCAGGTAGCGCAGCAGCCAGGAGAGGGTGAGGCCCGAGTCGACGATGTCCTCGACCACGACCACGTGCCGGCCGGCGATGTCCCGGTCCAGGTCCTTGAGGATGCGGACCACCCCGGAGGAGGTGGTGCCCTGGCCGTAGGAGGAGATGGCCATGAAGTCCAGCTCGGCGGGCGGTCCGCTGCGTCCCAGCGCCCGGGCGAAGTCGGCCATGAACATCACCGCGCCCTTGAGGACGCAGACCAGCAGGAGCCCGTCATCGACGTCGGCGTAGTCCGCCGAGACCTGCTTGGCGAGTTCCGCGGTCTTCTCGCGGATCTGCGCCTCGGAGATGATCACGTGGTCGATGTCGGCGTCGTACCAGGAGCCGTCAGCCATGGCTCCTAGCCTGCCGTACGCCGGATGGCCTCCGTCGGCGGGGCCGCCCCTTATGGGCGCGGTCCCACCCCGGACGAACCTCGCGAAGGCCACGATCCACCTCAGCAGGCACGCGACCGCCAGCGGCGACCGTCGTCGGACGGCTTCCAGTCGGCCGAGTCCCGGCTGTCGGCGGTGAGGCCGGCGGCCGAGGCCAGGGCGAGGACGACGAAGAAGAAGAGGAAGAGCAGGATCTCCATGGCGGCGCTCGCTTTCGCGTGGTTGGTGTTGTTTTCGCCGCCGGTGCGCACCGGACTGGAACCAGTCTCCGTCGGCCACCACCGCCCGGACAGTGGCAGGAATGCCACTCAACCTCGATTTCCTGCCACCCGTGCGGTTACTCTCGTCACATGCTCAGATCGGTCGCCGTCCTCGCCCTGGACCAGGTCGCCACGTTCGAACTCGGGGTCCTCGCCGAGGTCTTCGGGACCGACCGCACCGCCGACGGGTTCCCCGGCCACCGCTTCCACGTGTGCAGCCCCGACGGGGCCCCGGTCCGCACCTCGTCGGGTTTCCACCTGACCCCGCACGCCGACCTCGGCCCCATGGAGGAGGCCGACCTGGTCGCCGTCCCGGCCCACCACGGCACCGTCGTGCCGGCCACGGTGCTCGCCGCGCTGCGCCGCGCCGCCGACCGGGGGGCGTACGTGTTCAGCGTCTGCTCCGGCGCGTTCGTGCTGGGCGAGGCCGGCCTGCTCGACGGCCGGGAGTGCACCACCCACTGGCGGTACGTCGACGAACTGCAACGCCGCCACCCGACCGCCCGGGTCCGGTGCAACTCGCTCTATGTGCAGGACGACCGGCTGCTCACCAGCGCCGGCACGGCCGCCGGCATCGACGCCTGCCTGCACCTGATCCGCCAGGAGCACGGCTCGGCGACGGCCACCCGGCTGGCCCGCCGGATGGTGGTCCCCCCGCACCGCGACGGCGGGCAGGCGCAGTACATCGAGGCGCCCATCCCCGCGACCCCCGAGGCGCCGACGCTGGAGCCGGTGCTGGAATGGCTGATGGGGCACCTGGACCGCCCGGTCACCGTCGACGAGCTGGCCGCCCGGGCGGAGATGTCCCCGCGCACGTTCGCCCGGCGGTTCCGCGCCGAGACCGGCACCACGCCGCACGACTGGCTGACCAACCAGCGGGTGCTGCTGGCCCGGCGGCTGCTGGAGGAGACCGGGCTCAGCGTCGAGGCCGTCGCCGACCGGGCCGGCTTCGGCGACTCGGCGGCGCTGCGGCACCACTTCACCCGCCGGGTCGGCGCCACCCCGCACACCTACCGGACCACCTTCCGCGACCGGGTGGGGGCCTGAGCCCCCGGGTCGACGGCGAGGTCACCAGCCGAGCATCCCACCGCCCACCCGGGGCTCCGAGCCGACGACGTAGCCGCCCTCCGGCAGCCGCCAGATCGCCTGCCCGTGCCCGAAGACCCCCGGCTCGTCCGCGACGGCGATCTCGTGGCCCCGGGCCCGCAGCTCGGCGACCGCGGCCCGGCCCTCGGCGGTGGCGACCAACTCCGACTCGACCAGCACGGACCGGCCGGCGTGCCAGTACCAGCGCGGCGCGTCCAACGCCGCCTGCGGGTCGAGCCCGCCGTCCAGCGTCGCCGAGACCAGCTGCACGTGCCCCTGCGGCTGCATGTGCCCGCCCATCACCCCGAACGGACCCACCGGCCGGCCGTCGCGGGTCAGGAAGCCGGGAATGATCGTGTGGTAGGGCCGCTTCGCCGGCCCCACCACGTTGGGGTGGGCGGGGTCCAGGCGGAACCCGAGCCCTCGGTTCTGCAAGGCGAAGCCGTGCCCGGGCAGCACCACGCGGGAGCCGAACGCCAGGTAGGTCGACTGGATCAGGCTGACCATCATGCCGCCGGCGTCGGCGGTGCAGAGATAGACCGTGCCGCCGCGCTCCGGGTCGCCTGCGGTCGGCTCCCCGGCCCGCTCGGTGATCAGCGCGCGGCGGGCCGCCGCGTACGCCGGCGAGAGCAGCGCCTGCGTCGGCACCGGCACCCGCTCCGGGTCGGCGACGTGGGCGTGCGCGTCGGCGAAGCCGAGCTTCATCGCCTCGATCTGCCGGTGCAGCCGCTCGGTGAGCGGCAGCCCGGCGAGGTCGGCCCCGTCGAGGATGTGCAGCGCCAGCAGCGCCGCCAGGCCCTGCCCGTTGGGCGGCAGCTCCCAGACCTCGTGGCCCCGGTAGCGGGCGGACACGGGGGTCACCCAGGTCGAGGCGTGCCGGGCCAGGTCGTCGCCGGTGAGCAGGCCGCCGGTGCGGGCCGCGTGCGCGGCCAGCGCCTCCGCGATCCCGCCCCGGTAGAAGTCATCCGCCCCGGTGTCGGCGATCAGCCGCAGGGTCCGCGCCGCGTCCGGGTTGCGCCAGCGTTCCCCGGCCCGGGGCGCCCGGCCGCCGGGCGCGAACACGCGGTCGAACTCGGCGAACTCCGCACCGGTCGGGCCGGGCGCGGCGAGCGCGCGCGACCAGATCCCCGCCACGCCGGGGGAGACCGGGTGACCGTGCTCGGCGTAGCCGATCGCGTCGGCGAAGAGATCCGCGAAGGGCAGCGAGCCGAACCGGTCGTGCAGGTCGCGCCAGCCGGCCGGCGCGCCGGGCACGGTCACCGGCAGCCAGCCTCGGGCGGGCATCGCCGCCCCCACCCGCTGCGCGCCGCCCAGGGAATCGACCGGGGTCGCGCCGCGCCCCCCGGTCGCGCCGAGCACGAGCTCGCGGGTCAGGGCCGCCGGGGACCGGCCGGAGGCGTTGAGGCCGTGCAGCCGCTCGCCGTCCCAGACGATCGCGAACAGGTCGCCGCCGATGTCGTTGGAGGGGGGCTGCACCACGGTCAGGGTGATCGCGGTGGCCAGGGCCGCGTCGACGGCGTTGCCGCCGCGTCGCAGCACGGCCAGGCCGGCCGCCGCGGCCAGCGGCTGGCTCGTCGCCACCGCGCCGTGCGGCGCGAAGAGCGGCTGTCGGGGGTACGCCATGCGCCATGTCTACCGCCTCCCGGCGGATCCCGCGGCCCCGGAACGGGCCCCGTTTCCCGGCGAGTGGATCAGCGGGGGCCGATGGCGGCGAGCCGGCCGTCGCGGCGCAGCACCCGCAGCCCGCCCGGCAGGTGCGCCGCCCCCTGCCCCCGCCAGCCGGTGACCAGCGTGTCCAGCGCGGTCACGTGTCGGTGCGACAGGGCGGCCGGCGGGGCACCCAGCTCCCGGGCCCAGGCGTGCAGCACCCGGCCGCGCACCGCGGGCGGGAGTTCGGCCAGCGCCCGTACCGCGAGCCCGCCGTCGGGATGGCGGACGTCGGCCAGCGCGGCGTCGGCCATCTCGTCGAGGACGGCGTTGTCCGCCGCCACCAGCCGGGCGGTCCGGGCCAGGTTGTCCAGCACCCCCGGCCCGAGCGCGCGGACCAGGGCGGGCAGCAGGTCGGCCCGGACGCGGGCCCGGGCGTACGACGGGTCGGCGTTGTGCGGGTCCTCCCAGGGGTTCAGCCCGAGCACCGCGCACGCCGTGCGGGTCTGCTCCCGGCCGACCTCCAGCAGCGGGCGCAGCAGCGGCACCCCGTCGAGGTCCCGTCGGGCGGGCATCCCGGCCAGCCCGCGCGGGCCGGCGCCCCGGGCGAGCGCGAGCAGCACGGTCTCCGCCTGGTCGTCGCGGGTGTGCCCGGTGAGCAGGGCCGCCGCCCCGAGCCGGTTGGCCACCTCGACGAGCGCCCGGTAGCGGGCCTCGCGGGCGGCCGCCTCGGGCCCGCCCGGTCGCCCGGCCACCTCCACCCGTACCGACTCGACCGGGGCCAGGCCGACCTCGCGGGCCCAGTTCACCACCGCCGCGGCCCGCCGTGCCGAGCCCTCCTGGAGGCCGTGGTCGACCGTCACCAGGCCGGCGGCACGACCCGTCCGGGGCGCCACGAACGCGGTGGCGGCGGCCAGCGCGAGCGAGTCCGCGCCGCCCGAGCAGGCGACCAGCACCGGTCCCCCGGACGGCAGGTCGGCCAGCGCGCGGCGGACCGCGACCCGGATCGCGGCCACCGGCGGGGCGAGCGCGGCCACGGGCGTGCGGTCAGCCGAGGGTCGGGGCCGGGCCGACCGGCCCGTGCACCCGCGCCACCCAGGCGTCCGGGTCTCCCAGCTCCTCCAGCCGGGGCAGGGTGAGCGGCGAAGCGAAGATCTTGTTGAAGCCCGCCATGCCGACCCGGTCCACGACGCCGTGCACGAACTTGCGGCCCTCGGCGTACTGGCGCATCTTGACCTCGATGCCGAGCAGCCGGCGGATGGCCTTCTCCAGCGGGTTCCCGGCCTCCCGGCGCCGGTTGAACGCCGCCCGGATCTGCTCGACGCTCGGGACCACCTGGGGGCCGACGCCGTCCATGACGAACTCGGCGTGCCCCTCCAGCAGGGTCATCAACGCGGTGAGCCGGTCCAGCACGGCCCGCTGCCCCGGAGTCTGGACGATGTCCAGCACGCTGGTGCGGCTCTCCGGGTCCTTCACCGCGTCCGAGAGCGTGGCCACGCCCCGGCGCAGCCGCTCCAGCAGGTGCTCGCCGCCGCTGGACGACGCGTCCACGAAGGCCTGCACCTCGCTGAGGAAGTACGCCCGCATCCACGGCACGGCGGTGAACTGGGTGCGGTGGGTCACCTCGTGCAGGCAGACCCAGAGCCGGAAGTCACGCGGGTCGGCCCCGAGCCTGCGCTCCACCTCGACGATGTTCGGCGCGACCAGCAGCAGCTGCCCCGGGTCGGCGGAGAAGACCTCGTACTGGCCGAGGACCCGGCCGGAGAGGTACGCCAGCACGGTGCCGGCCTGCACGCCGGTGACCCGGGAGCCGATCGCCTCGGTCAGCGCCCCCGGCTGCTTGTCCTTGGTGAGCCGGCCGACCAACGGGGTGATCACCTCGCGCAGGCCGGCGATGTTGGTCGCCGCCCAGTCCCGCCGGTCCACCACCCGCACGGGCGGGTGGGAGACCTGCGAACGCAGCCCTGTGTAGTCCGCGACGTGCCCGGCCGCCTCGTCGGTCAGCCGCCGCAGCTCAACGACCACGTCGGTGGCCTCGGCGTACGACACCCGGGGGCCCGACTTGCTCAGTGCCCCCGCGGTCGCGGCGGCCAGATCCCAGTCCACGAACTGCGCCATGCACCCCACCGTACCCGCGCCGCGACACCCCGGCCCGGGCTCGCGTCCGGCGATCGACGCCGGTCCGCCCGACGGCGGTCCCGTCCGGGGCCGGCGCTGCGCGCCGCCCGAGGCCGGCTCCGCGCGGTGGCGGTGCCGTCCAGTAGTGGTGCCGTGCGGTGGCGGTCAGCGGCAGCCGCAGCCGGCCAGGGCGGCGCCGATCCGGTCCAGCGCTCCCCGGGCGGCCGTCAGCCCGTCGGGGGGCACCGCGTCGGTGAGCACCGCGAAGGTGAGCAGCCGCCCGTCCGCCGTGCTGACCAGGCCGGCGATGGCGTGCACCTTGGTCAACGTCCCGGTCTTGGCCCGGACCACCCCGGCGCCGGCCTTCGTCGCCGCCGTCTCGTAGCGGTCGGCGAGGGTCCCGGACCAGTCGGCGACGGGCAGGCCGCCGAAGATCGCGGCCAGCTCGGGACGGCTGCCGTCGCCGGCGAGCGCGATCAGGTCGGTGAGCAGCGAGGGGCTGATCCGGTTGCTGCGCGACAGGC
Source organism: Micromonospora sp. M71_S20 (assembly GCF_003664255.1). Classification (NCBI taxonomy): domain Bacteria; kingdom Bacillati; phylum Actinomycetota; class Actinomycetes; order Micromonosporales; family Micromonosporaceae; genus Micromonospora; species Micromonospora sp. M71_S20. The sequence goes on from NZ_RCCV01000005.1 coordinate 137,771, forward strand.
CGCTGCCGTCGGCGAGGGTGAGTTCGTCGGCCGGCAGGCCCAGCTCCCCGGCCACGGCGTCCATCGCCGCCCCGGCGCCGGCGAACGAGGCGGGCTGGTTGCGGGCCAACGCGACCTGTCGGGCCAGCGCCTCGGCGACGATGTTGTCGCTGTCGCTGATCATGACGTCGACCAGCCGGACCATCGGCAGGGACTCCACCCTGCCCAGCTCCGCGCCGGGCCCCGGGGCGGCGGCGGGGGTCGCGCCGGCAGTGGGGGCGGTGCCGCGGGCGACCGCGCCGGCCGGCACGCCGAGCAGCCGGGCGAAGGCCCGGCCGGCCGCGAGATCCGGTTGGGCCACCCGCTCGGCCCAGTGGTTGCCGGCCGCCTCGTCCTTCTTCGCGCGGGTCACGTCGCTGCGGGCCCCGTCGGTCATCAGCGCCGTGATCGCGCCGCCGTAGCCGCCGGTGGGGATGTCGTCGTCCCAACCCGGCTCAAAGACCGGGCCGGAGTAGAGCGACGAGTCGACGGTCACCTTCGTCGGCTTCGTGCCACCGAGAGCCGCGCGCACCTGGGCGGCGAGGTCGTCCAGGCGGGCCGCGCCCGGGTAGAAGCCCTTCTTGTCGACCGCCAGCGTGGGGTCGCCACCGCCGACGATCACCACCTCTCCGGGGGCCGCGCCGGCGACCGCCCGGGTCGGGATGCGGTACGCCGGACCGCGCGCGGCGAGCACCGTGACGCCGGTGACCAGCTTGGTCACCGAGGCGGGCACCGTGGCGTCGTCCTCGCCCCGGCCGAAGAGCGGCTGGCCGGTGGTCACGTCGGCCACCGAGACGTGCACCCGGTCGCCGAGGGCGGGCACGCCGACGAGCGGGGCGAGCGCGGCGCGTACGCCCTCGGGGGTGGGCATCGGGGCGTTCGCGTCCGTGCCGGCCAGCACCTCGACGGGCGCCGGTTCCGCCACCGTCGCGGCGGCACCGCGACCGGCGGGCTCGTCGCCCAGCCAGTCCGCCACGGGTCCCGGCCGGACCACGGCGATCCCGACGGCGGCCAGCACCAGCACGAGCACCGCGGCCAGCACGACGGGCAGGGCCCGGCGGCGACGGGGGGCCGGCGCGGGCGGCGCGGCGGGGTCCGGGGCGCCGGGGCCGGGTGGCCCGCCGGCGGGCCGGTTCGCGGCGGCGGCCCAGAGATCGGTCGAACCCGACGAGATGTCCTGACCCGTCGGACCGGTCGCGCCGGCCTGACCGCCGGGACCGGGCTGACCGCCGGGACCGGCCGGGACACCGTTGCCCGGGGCGGCGATGCCCGGGGGTGGGCCGGGCGTCAGGTCGCGGTCGCCCGGGGACGCGGGCGGGTGGGGAAGGTGGGCGTCGGGCACCGGGAACCGCCCGGTCGCCCCGCCGGAAGCAGATCGACCGGTACCCGGTCCAGCGTCGGCATCCGGACGGTAGTGTGAATCTTCCCTCCCCACGGCCCCCTCCTCGCCCCCGAAAATCTGCTTGGGTGACACTACTTCGGTCCGAACACTATGCGGCGGCCGGAGCCCGCGGGTGGGCATTCACCCGTGCGGGAGCGGCGTGCCGCTGGTTTCCGTTGGCCAGCGTGGGCAAACGAGGGAGCGTGCAGATGGATTTCGACGTTACGGTTGAGATCCCCAAGGGTCACCGCAACAAGTACGAGGTCGACCACGCGACCGGCCGGATCCGGCTGGACCGTACCCTCTTCACCTCCACGCAGTACCCGGCCGACTACGGCTTCATCGAGGGGACGCTGGGCGAGGACGGCGACCCGCTGGACGCGCTCGTGCTGGTCCCCGAGCCCACCTTCCCGGGCTGCCTGATCCGGTGCCGCACCATCGGCATGTTCCGGATGACGGACGAGAAGGGCGGCGACGACAAGGTCCTCTGCGTGCCCTACGAGGACCCGCGCCAGGAGCACCTGCGCGACATCCACCACCTCGGCGAGTTCGACCGGCTGGAGATCCAGCACTTCTTCGAGGTCTACAAGGACCTGGAGCCCGGCAAGTCGGTCGAGGGCGCCACGTGGGTGGGGCGGATCGAGGCCGAGGCGGAGATCGTGGCGTCGTACCGGCGCGCCCGGGAGGCCGAGGCGCGCGGCGAGTCCGCGCACTGACCCGACCAGACCACCGACGGGCCCGGGGCCGCTCAGCCGAGCAGCCCCCGGGCCCGTTCGTACAGGTCGAGCACCGCGCAGGCGACGGGCACCACCGACACCACCAGGGCGGTGTCGGTCAGGTCCGCGATCCGGCCGACGTACGGGGAGACCGGGCGGCGGGCGTACGTGGTGCCGGCGGCCACCGCCACGAGGGCCAGCGCCAGCCCGCCGACGACCAGTGCGAGGCGGCCGGTCGGGCCGAGGCGCCCGACGAGCACGGCGCCCAGCACGGCGTACCCGGCGAGGCCGGCGGCGACGGTCGGCACCCGGTGACGCAGGGACACGAACAGTCGGGAGCGCAGCAGCAGCACGGCCGCGGCGACCGCCACCAGCAGCCGGCCGGCCGTCCCGCCGGACAGGCACAGCACCACCGCGGCGGCGACCGCCAGCGCGGCGTGCCCGAGCAGCATCCCGGTGAGCATCTCCTCGGTGCGGGCCACCGCCGCGTAGACCCGGTCCCGGTCCGGCAGGTCACGGGCCCCCTCGGCGCCGCCCGGCTCGCCGGTGGGCAGGGTGATCGGGGGCAGCGGCACCTTGCCGAGCCGGATGGCCAGCAGCGGGACCGCCCCCACGGCGAAGACCAGCACGCAGAGCAGGACCGCCGCCGTGCCGGCCGGGCCGAGCAGCAGTCCGCCGAGGGCCGCGAGCGCGCCCACGAACCCGGCGGTGGCGCCCGCCACGAAGACCCGCAGCCGGGTGGCGACGCCGACCAGCCCGAGCACCGACACCAGCAGCAGCGCCACCGACCCGGCGAGCAGCTCGGGCGCGCCGATCCAGCGCAGCCCCGGGACCGGCCCGACCGGGTCGCCGGAGCTGACCGCCAGCGCGCCCGCCGCCGCCGCGTACGGCAGGGCGTAGCCGCCCAGGGTCGCGCCGGCCGGCCCGTCGGCGTGGGCGCGGGACGCCACCACCCCGGCGAGGGTGAGCAGGAGCGCCACCACGGCGGCGGCCGGCCAGGCGGACTCGTGCGCCGGCCCGCCGGCCGTCACGGCGAGCAGCCCGACGGCCAGCGGCACGGCGGCCCCGGCCAGGGCGGCGGCCCGGGTGGCGGCCGGTGACCAGGCCCCGCCGCGCCGCCGGGCGCCGTCGGCGATCGCCTCGACCACGTCGTCGTACTCCAGCTCGGGCCACTGCGCGCGGGCCGGCACGAGGTGCAGCACCTCGCCGTCGCGGACCCCCTGCGGCAGCAGCGCCTGGGCGGTGGTCAGCACCGCGCCGTCGGTGCGCCGCAGCACCCAGCCGCCGTGCCGTTCGCCGTCGTCGGCGAGCCCCTCGCCGGCGTGCCGCAGCACCTCGGGCAGCAGCTCGGCCAGGGGCACCTGCTCGGGCAGCGCGACGTCGACCCGCCGCTGGGGGGCGCTGATGGTGACCCGGGCCAGCCCGATCGTCATCGACTGATCTCCATCTCCGGCGGGGTTTGTGGCTGCGCGGACGACAGGACTTTACCTACCATGAGCCAGGCTCGGGTTACCGAGCGCTGTCAGGAGGTCGAGTGTCCACTGTCGTCATCAAGCGGCCACCCCGCCGACCGGCGCCGGAGATTCCGGTGGGTGAGCTGCCGGTGGACGCGCCGCCGGAGATCCCCGCCGTCACCGGCGGGCGCTGGCAGCAGCTGCTCACGGTGCTGCCGATGCTCGGCGGCACCGTGGCGATGGCGATGATGTTCGGCCGCGGCGGGGGCGCGTACTCCTACGTGGTCGGCGGGATGTTCGGGCTCTCCTCGCTGGCCATGCTGGTGACCTCGTGGGGCAGCGCCTCCGGCACCCCGAAGAAGTCGGAGATGATGGCCGCCCGGCGGGACTACCTGCGGCACCTGACCGTGCTGCGGCGCCGGGTCCGGCAGACCGCCGGGCAGCAGCGCGCCGGGCTCTACTACCGGCACCCGGATCCCGGCCGGCTCTGGTCGACCGTCGACAGCCACCGCGTCTGGGAACGCCGCCCCACCGACCCGGACTTCGCGGTGGTCCGGGTCGCCGTCGGCCCGCAGACCCTCGCCACCCCGCTGGTCCCCCCGGTCACCCGCCCGCTGGAGGAGCTGGAACCGATGACCGCCGGCGCGCTGCGCCGGTTCCTGGACGCGTACTCCGTGGTGCCCGACCTGCCGGTGGCGCTCTCGCTGCGCAGCTTCGCCCGGGTCTTCGTGCGGGCCGCCGGCCCGGCCGACGACGGCGACGGGCCCGCCGCCCAGGCGCTGGCCCGGGCGATGCTCGCCCAGCTCGCGGTCTTCCACGCCCCGGACGAGCTGCTCGTCGCCGTCTGCGCCGGGCCGGAACGGCGGGCCGCCTGGGAGTGGGTCAAGTGGCTGCCGCACGCCCACCATCCCACCCGCACCGATGCGCTCGGCCCGGTCCGGCTGGTCACCAGCGCGGGGGCCGAACTGGAGGGACTGCTGGACGAGGTCCTGGCCAGCCGGTCCCGGTTCAGCCCCGCCGGCCCGGCCACCGACGGCCCGCACGTGGTGGTGGTGCTCGACGGGGGCGACCTGACCGGGGCCACCGACCTGACCGGCGACGGCGGCATCGACGCGGTCACGATCATCGACCTGGACACCCCGCCGCCGCGCCTGCTGGACCGGTTCGCGCTGCTGCTGGAGCTGCGCGGGGGACGGCTGCACTCCCACTCCGCGGAGGGGCACGCCGAGGTCGGTACGGCGGACCGGCTGGACCCGGTCGACGCGGAGGCCGTCGCCCGGCGGCTGGCCCCGCTGCGGCTGGCCACCGCGGCACGCGGCCCGGACGCCCCGCCGGGCGCGGAGCTGGGCCTGCCCGAGCTGCTCGGTCTCGGCGACCCGGAGAGCTTCACCGCCGAGCAGGGGTGGGCGCCCCGGTCCGCCCGGGAGCGGCTGCGGGTGCCGATCGGGGTGGGCACCGACGGCGGCGCCATCGAGCTGGACCTGAAGGAGTCGGCGCAGGACGGGATGGGGCCGCACGGCCTGCTGATCGGGGCGACCGGCTCCGGCAAGTCCGAGCTGCTGCGCACCCTGGTGCTCGGGCTGGCCGCCACGCACAGCTCGGAGCAGCTCAACTTCGTACTGATCGATTTCAAGGGCGGCGCGACCTTCGCCTCGTTCGACCGGCTGCCGCACACCGCCGCGGTGATCACCAACCTGGCCGACGCGCTGCCGCTGGTCGACCGGATGGTCGACGCCATCAACGGCGAGCTGGTCCGCCGCCAGGAGCTGCTGCGCCGGGCCGGCAACTTCGCCAGCCTGCGCGACTACGAGCGGGCCCGCGCCGCCGGCACCCCGCTCGCCCCGCTGCCGTCGCTGCTGCTGATCTGCGACGAGTTCTCCGAGCTGCTCTCGGCCAAGCCCGACTTCATCGACCTGTTCGTGCAGATCGGCCGGCTGGGCCGGTCGCTCGGCGTGCACCTGCTGCTGGCCTCCCAGCGGCTGGAGGAGGGCCGGCTGCGCGGGCTGGACACCCACCTGTCGTACCGGATCGGGCTGCGGACCTTCTCGGCGCTGGAGTCGCGCACGGTGCTCGGGGTGCCGGACGCGCACGAGCTGCCCCGCTCCCCCGGGCACGGCTACCTGCGCTTCGGCACCGAACCGCTGGTGCGCTTCAAGGCCGCGTACGTCTCGGGGGCGCTGCGCCGGCGCGGTGCGGCGCCGGGCGCGGGCGGCACCGGGACCCCGCGCCTGCTCGCCTTCTCCACCCACCTCGTGCCCAAGCCGGAGCCGGTCGGGCCGCCCGCCCTGCCCGCGACGGCCGAAGAGGGCGGCACGGAGAGCCTGCTGGAGCTGATGGCCGACCGGCTCGCCGGGCAGGGGCCGCCCGCCCACCAGGTCTGGCTGCCCCCGCTCGGCCGGGCGCCCGCGCTGGACGAGCTGCTCGGGCCGGTCGGCGTCGACCAGGCGCGCGGTCTCACTTTCGGCAACCCGGAGCTGCACGGCGCGCTCCAGGTGCCGGTCGCGGTGGTCGACAAGCCCTTCGAGCAGCGCCGCGACCTGCTCTGGCTGGCGCTGGACGGCGCCGCCGGCCACGTCGCGGTGGTCGGCGGCCCGCAGAGCGGCAAGTCGACCGCGCTGCGCACGCTGATCTGCGCCCTGGCGCTCACCCACACCCCGGCCGAGGTGCAGGTCTACTGCCTCGACTTCGGCGGCGGCGGGCTGGCCGCGCTGCGCGACCTGCCGCACGTCGGCGGGGTCACCGGCCGCGCCGACCCGACGGCCGTCCGGCGTACGGTCGGCGAGATCGCGACCCTGCTGGTCGACCGGGAACAGCGCTTCGCCGAGCTGGGCGTGGAGTCGATGGCCGCCTGGCGGCAGCGGCGGGCCGCGCTGGCGCACACCGGCCAGCCCGGGGCCGACCCGTTCGGCGACGTGTTCCTCGTGGTGGACGGCTGGGCCACCCTGCGCGGCGAGTACGACGACCTGGAGCCGCTGATCACCGACCTCGCCACCCGAGGACTGTCGTACGGGGTGCACGTGGTGGCGACGGCGGTGCGCTGGCTGGACTTCCGGCCGGCGATCCGGGACCTCTTCGGTTCCCGGCTGGAGCTGCGCCTCGGCGACCCGGCCGACTCGCTGGTGGCCCGCCGGGCGGCGACGAACGTGCCGGAGAAGACCCCCGGCCGGGGCGTCACGGCGGAGAGCCTGCACTTCCTCACCGCGCTGCCGCAGCTCGCCGCCTCCGGCGGGGAGGCCACGGACCTGGTCAAGCGGGCCGCCGAGGGCTGGGTCGGCCCGGTCGCGCCCCCGGTGCGGCTGCTCCCGCCGGTGCTCCCGTACGCCGAACTGGGCCTGACCGCCGCCACCGGCCTGCGCATCCCGGTGGGGATCGCCGAGGCTGACCTGCGCCCGGTCGCGCTGGACTTCGCCACCGAGCCGCACTTCGTCGTCTTCGGCGACGCCGAGTGCGGCAAGTCGTCGTTCCTGCGCGCGCTGGCCACCTCGATCATGACCCGGTTCACCCCCGAGCAGGCCCGGGTCATCCTGGTCGACTACCGCCGCAGCCTGGTGGACCTGACCGAGTCGGCGTCGCCGCACCTGATCGGGTACGGCTCCGCCGCGGTGCACACCACCGACCTGATCGAGTCCGCCGCCGGCTACATGGCGGGGCGGGTGCCCGGGCCCGACGTCACGCCCGCCCAGCTGCGGCAGCGGTCGTGGTGGTCCGGGCCGGAGCTGTTCGTGCTGGTCGACGACTACGACCTGGTCGCCAGCGGGCCGTCCAACCCGCTGCGTGCCCTGGAGGAGCACCTGCCGCACGCCCGGGACGTCGGGCTGCACCTGGTGCTCGCCCGCCGTTCGGGCGGCGCCGGACGGGCCCAGTACGAGCCGCTCGTGCAGCGCCTGCGCGAGCTGTCCACCTCGGGGCTGGTCATGGCTGGCAGCCCCGAGGAGGGGGCGCTGGTCGGCCCGGTCCGGCCCGGTCCGCTGCCCCCGGGGCGGGGCCGGCTGGTCACCCGGCGCGAGGGCGTACGCCTCGTACAGCTGGCCCATCTGCCGCCGCCGTGACCGGTGTCCCGGGAACGCCCCGCAAGGCGGCGAGGAACCGGTAATCTCCGATCGTCATGTTTGCGTCGCGATGAATGCCTGAGGATGTGACGACCGTGCGGCACAGCTGTCCGCCAGCGGCTCGGCGGATCGCCGGACGTACGTTGCTCGGTCTGGCGGCCGCCGTCGTGTCGGTCGCGGGTCCGGCCACGGCAGCCGACGCCGCCCCTCGGCAGCCCGCCGCCCGGCCGGTCCTCCACCCCCCGGCCGCCGCCGTCCCGGTGGCGCTCGCGGCGCCCGACAGCAAGAACCGCCCCGACCAGGTCCGCGACGAGCAGTGGCAGCTCGACGTGTTGCAGGCGAAGACCGCATGGCGCAGCTCGACCGGTAAGGGGGTCACCGTCGCGGTGATCGACTCCGGTGTGGACGCCGCCCATCCCGACCTGGCCGGCCAGGTGCTGCCCGGCCTCGACCTGGTGGCGCCCCGGGGCAAGGCCGGCGACCCCGATCCGGTCGGCCACGGCACCACCGTGGCCGGGCTGATCGCCGGCCGCAACGACGACGCGCGGGGGGCCGTCGGCCTGGCGCCGGACTCCCGGATCCTCCCGGTCCGCGTCCTCGACGCCGAGAACCGCTACGACGACGCCCTGATCGTCGCCAAGGGCGTGCGCTGGGCCGTCGACAACGGCGCCCGCGTGATCAACCTGTCCCTCGGCGGCAGCGGCGACAGCCCCGCCCTGGCGGCGGCGCTCGACTACGCCTTCGCCCGGGACGTCGTCGTGGTCGCCTGCACCGGCAACCTGGGCAACTCGTCCAACGCGAAGGTCTGGTACCCGGCCCGGGAGCCGGGTGTCGTCGCGGTCGCCGGGTCGGAGCGCGACAGCGACAACCTCTGGTCCGGTTCGATCACCGGGCGGGCCACCGTCCTCACCGCCCCCGCTACCGGCCTGGTCGGGGCCCGGCCGGGCGGCTACTGGCGGGTGCAGGGCACCAGCTTCGCGGCGCCGCTGGTCGCCGCCACCGCCGCGCTGGTGCGGGCCCGCTACCCGGAGATGTCCGCCGGCGACGTCGTCAACCGGCTGCTCACCACCGCCCGCGACATCGGCCCCACCGGCCGGGACGACCGTTTCGGGTACGGCATGGTCGACCCGGTCGCCGCGCTGGACGCCGAGGTGAGCCCGGTGGGCCGCAACCCGCTGGACGACCAGTCCTCCCCGGGCGTGGTCGGGTTCGGCCCCGCCCCGGGGTCGACGCAGCCCGACGTCGCGGGGGTCGGCGGCGACCCGCGCGGCTTCACCGTGCCGCGCCAGCAGTCCCGGTGGGCGGCGCAGCCGGCGGGTACGCAGGAGGACGGCACGCCGGAGCAGTTGTGGACCGGGGCCGCGTTCTTCGTCGCCCTGCTGACCGGGGCGGCGTTGATGGTGCGCCGGTTCCGCCAGTGGACCCCGCTGGTCTCGCCCCAACGCGGCACCGGGACGTGGCGTCGCCCGCCGGCGCGCTGAGCCGCCGGCGCTCCCCGTCGTCGCCCTCTCGGAGGAACCGTCATCGCCCCCGCACGGGCGACCGGGCCCGCGGAGGTCCCCGATCGGGTCTGACCGGGCCGCGTCCCGGGTAGAACGACTGTCATGAGCCCGTCCGGCCCGCGTACCCTCGCCGCCCCGCCGCGCTCCTCGTGGCGTGACCGCCGCCTGCACCCGGAGCATGCCCGGGGCCTGCGGCTGACCCTCGCGGCGGCTGCCGCGTTCCTGGTGGCGGTGCCGTTCATGCTGCTGGCCGTCCTGGTCCTCGGAGACTGGTCCCCGCTGCGCCGGCTCGACACGGCGGTCACCCACGCGCTGGTCGGCTACGCCGCCGAGCACCCGGTGTGGGTACGCCTGATGACCCTCTGGACCGACGTGTTCGCCCCGATGCCGCTGCGCGTCGGGGCCCTGGTCCTGGTCCTCTGGCTGGTCCGCCGGGGTGCCCGGCAGCTGGCGGTCTGGGTGGCCGTCACCATGGCGGTCGGCGGCCTGCTCAGCCCGCTGCTCAAGCTGCTCGTCGGTCGGCCCCGGCCGGACCTGCCGGACCCGGTGGCCGAGGCGCCCGGCCTGGCCTTCCCGTCCGGGCACGCGCTCAACGCCGCCCTCGCCGCCGGGGTGCTGCTGGTGGTGTTCCTCCCGCACGCCCGGCCGGCCGGGCGCCGGGTGGTGTGGACGGCCGCCGTGCTGCTCGCCCTGGTGACCGGTTTCAGCCGGGTGGCCCTCGGCGTGCACTGGACCAGCGACGTGCTGGCCGGCTGGCTGCTCGGCGCGGCCGTGGTGGCCGCGACCGCCGCCGCCCTCACCGTCTGGCGGGCCGACCCGCCCGGCCGGCCGGCCCCGCGCGAGGGTCACGGGACGGCGGCGGGAAGCTGACCGGTCAGGTGCAGTCGCCGGTGCCGACGGCGCGGGTGCGCTCGGCGCCGGCGAGGGCGACGGGACGGGCCTCGGCCGCGGTCACCGCGAAGCCGGTGTTCGGGTCGTCGGCCGCCGCCGCGAAGATCACCCCGAGCACCAGCCCGTTCGAGGAGACCAGCGGGCCGCCGGAGTTGCCGCTCTGCACGAGCGCCCGGATGGTGTAGACCTCCCGCGTCACGTTGCCGGCGGAGTAGATGTCCGGCCCCGTGATCCGGTCGACGTCCCGGATCCGCGCCGACTGGGCGTTGTACGGCCCGTCGAGCGGGAAGCCCAGCACGATCGCGTCCGCGCCGCTGCCCGCGTTGCCGGCGGCGAACCGCATCGACGGGCCGGGCAGCCCGGGCACGTGCAGCACGGCCAGGTCTCGGTCGGGGTCGTAGACGACCACCTTGCTGTCGTACCGGTCGCCGTTCAGCTCGACGACGGTGGACCGGGTCCCGGCGACGACGTGGGCGTTGGTCATCACCCGGTCGTCGGCGTAGACGAAGCCGGAGCCCTCGATCCGGCGCGAACAGCTCGGGGCGGAGCCGAGCACCTTGACCACCGAACGCTGGCTGTTGACCACCACCTGGGAGCCGGCGAGCGCCGGGTCGGGCGGGGACACCTGCCGGGCCCGGGTGGGCGCCAGGTCGCCGAAGACGTCGGGGAAGCCGTTGGTGTCGACGGTGTCCCGCAGCGCCGTGGAGAGCTGCTGCGCCTGGTCGGGCAGGACCCGGTCTACCACCGTGAGCAGCGCGCTGTTGCGCACCGAGGAGGCCAGCCAGGGCAGCGACGACGAGCCGAGCGGCACCGCGACGAGCCAGGCGACCAGCAGCACGGCGAAGAGCGAGACGAACGCCCCGCCGACGTCGTCGACCCGCTTGGCGGCGTCGCTGGTGATCGTCTTGCGCAGGTGCGAACCGACCCAGCCGGCGAGCGCCTGGCCGACCACCGCCAGCCCGAAGATCGCCACCAGGGAGATCAACACCCGGGTGCCGCTGTCGACGAACTGCTGGGCCAGCAGCGGCCCCACCTGGAGGCCCACCAGCGCGCCCAGGAAGAAGCCGGAGAACGACAGCACCCCGATGACGAAGCCCTGGCGGTATCCGCTGATCGCGAACACGAGCATGAGCAGCAGCAGTACGAGATCCACGGCGGACACGCGTCAAGCGTACGGGCACCAGGCTCGCGAGATGACCATCGCTTGCGGAAGGTGACCGTCCGGTCAGCGCACCGGGGTCTCGTCGACCGCGTCGGTGCCGGCCGAGGGCGCCGGGGCAGCCCCGGTCGGCGGTAGGTCCACGACCCGGTCGCGGGGCCACGGCCGAGCCCAGCCGCCCATGTCGAGCAGGGCGGCCAGCACCCCGGCGGTGAAGCCCCAGACCAGCATCCCGCGCGCCGAGAAGGCCGGGCCGATCCAGCCGCTCGGGTGGCGGACCCGCATCCGGTTCGCCGGGTCGACCAGCTCGGCGACCGGCAGCCGGGCCACGTGCGCCACCTCGGCCGGCTCCCGGGGGTGCACCGGGTGCGGCGCGTGCCACCAGGCGAGCACGGGGGTGACCACGAAGTCGCTGACCGGGATCCAGAGCTTCGGCAGCTCGGCCAGGACGGTGACGCTGGCCGGGTCGAGGCCGACCTCCTCGTTCGCCTCGCGCAGCGCGGTCGCCCGGGCGTCGGCGTCCTCCGGGTCGGCCGCGCCGCCGGGGAAGGCGGGCTGGCCGGCGTGGTTACGCAGAGTGGCCGCACGCTGGAGGATCAGCACGTCCGGGCCGGCTCCGGGCTCCTCGCCGAGCAGCACCAGCACCGCGCTCTCCCGCCCCCCGCTCTCCGGGGTGACCAGCCGGGTGAAGTCCTCGCTGCGCGCGCTGCCGAGCCGGGTCAGCAGCGGGTCGAACCAGCCCGGCGGACGCCGGCTCATGCCGGCACCGTCACGCCGAGGTGCTGCCGGACCAGCTCGACCAGGCTGGCGTCGTCGAGCGCGCCCGAGGAGTCGACGTGCCGGACGCGGGACTGCCCGTCGACGAAGACGGTCAGGGGAATGCCCTTGCGCAGCAGTTCCTGCTTCACCCTCTCGCCCCGGTCGACCAGCACCGGGAAGCGGACGCCGAGGTCCTCGCCGATGGCCTGGGCGGCCTCGCGGCCGTCCCCGCTGTTGACGCCGACCACCCGGAACTGGCCGGCGGCCCGCTCGCTGAGCCGCTGGAAGGCGGGCAGTTCCTGGCGGCAGGGCGGGCACCAGGAGGCCCAGACGTTGACCACCGCCGGGCCGCGCAGGTCCCGCAGGGCGACCGGGGCGCCGCCGGTGAAGCACTCCAGGGTCAGCTCGGGCAGCACCTGGCCCCCGCCCCCGGAGGGTGGGGCAGGTGCGGCGGACGCGGGCGGCGTACCCAGGGCGGAGCAGTCCTGGAAGGGCGACGGCCGGTTGGCGGCGGCCTTCTGCCGTTCGGTGGGGCCCGGGTCCTTCTCCTCGGTGCCGGCGGTGCAGCCGGCGACGGCCAGCAGCACGGGTACGAGCAGGGCGGCGAGCCGGCGGTTCATCGGTCGCGACCGCGGGGCCCGCGACACCCGTCCACTCCCCGCGCTCACGGTGCCTCCGCCACGACGGCCTGGACCGGCACCAGCTCCGGGTCGACCCCGGCCGCCACCGCCAGGTCCCGGGCCCGGGGGCCCTTGAGCAGCTTCGCGGCCGCCGCCGGCTCGGTCGGTCCGGTGCCGTACGACGGGCAGAGCTTCGCCAGCGTGCACGCGCCGCAGGCCGGCTTGCGGGCGTGGCAGACCCGCCGGCCGTGGAAGATGATCCGGTGCGACAGCATGGTCCAGTCGCGCCGCGGGAAGAGCGCCCCGATCGCGTGCTCGATCTTGACGGGGTCGGTCTCGGCGGTCAGCCGCCAGCGCTGGACCAGCCGCTGGAAGTGGGTGTCGACGGTGATCCCGGGAACGTCGAAGGCGTTGCCGAGGATGACGTTGGCGGTCTTGCGGCCGATGCCGGGCAGCGTCACCAGGTCGGCGAGCTTGCCGGGGACCCGGGCGTCGTACCGCTCCACGAGGGCCTGGCCGAGCTTGATCAGCGAGTCGGTCTTGTTTCGGTAGAAGCCGGTGGGCCGGATCAGCTCCTCCAGCTCCGCCCGGTCCGCTCCCGCGTAGTCGGCGGCGGTCGGGTAGCGGGCGAAGAGCTTCGGGGTGACCTCGTTGACCTTCTTGTCCGTGCACTGCGCGGAGAGGATCGTCGCGACGGCCAGCTCCAGGGGGTTGGAGTGGTCCAGTTCACAGTGCGCGTCGGGGTGGGTCTCGGTCAGTACCCGGCCGATCCGCCGGGCGCGACGGGTGCGCCCGAGGTCGGTCTCGGTGAAGCCGGAGGAACTCGTGGTCACGCCGGCCAGCCTACGTCGCCCGGCCGACGGTCGGCCGGGTCCACGCGCCGTGCCGTCCCGGTCAGCCGCCCTGGGGCGCGCTGATCGTGCCGGAGTCGTCGAACCGGGCGCCGGTCTCCGGGAAGTCGCTCTTGGTCAACTGCTTCACGAGGCCCAGCCCGCGGTCGTCGCGGTCCATGGTCGGCTTGCCGATGGAGTTCATGTACGTCGAGGCGAACGAGCCGCCGGCCCAGCTGCCGTCCGGCTTCAGCGACACCTTCAGCACCCCGCCCCAGCCGAGCCGGCCGGCGTTGCTCAGCGAGTTGCCCCCGCCGGCGAAGTTGCCCAGGCTGTACGCGATCAGCCGGCCCTTGTAGAACTCCATGCCGCGCAGCACGTGCGGGCCGTGCCCGACGATCAGGTCCGCCCCGGCGTCGATCATCGCCTTGGAGAACTTGACCGGGTCGCCCCGGTTCTCGCCGAGGAACATCTCGGTGCCGGGCCGCACCCGCGTCTTCTCGGAGCCCTCGCCGCCCATGTGCACCTGCACGACGACCACGTCGGCCATGCCGGCCGCCTTGGTGATCACCTTCTTCGCCGCGGCGATGTCGGTGAGGCTGTTGGACCAGACGTACGACGAGAAGCCGGCGACCGCGACCTTGACCCCCTTGACGTCGACCACGGTGATCTGGTCAGGCGCCCCGGTGTGCGCGAGGTCGTACTTCTCCAGCGCCTTCTGGGTGTTCTCGTAGCCCTTCGGGCCGAAGTCGTAGCCGTGGTTGTTGGCCTGGTTGAGCAGGTCGAAGCCCGCGTCGCGCAGGTGCGCGGCGTACTCGGGCGGGGCCCGGAACTGGAAGCAGCGGGTCGAGTTCGGGCCGCACTTGCCGGTGCCGGTGTCGACGGTGAGCGGCTCCTCCAGGTTGCCCATCACCAGGTCGGCGGCGAGCGCCTTCTCGACCGAGTCGAAGAAGCCCTTCCCGCCGTTGGGGGGCAGCCGGTTCGGCGCGTTGCCCATGATGATGTCGCCGGTCGCCGAGAGCGAGATCGCCTGCTCGGCGGGCTGCGCGGTGCTCGTGGGCGCGCCCGAGCGGACCGGGGCGCCGGTGTTGCCGCCACCCGTGCCGGGCTGCCAGACCGCGTCGGACCCGGACCCGGGCCCTCCACAGCCGGCGGTGAGCAGGACGGCGAGCAGCGCGCCGAGGGCGAGTGCGGCCCGGCGACGCGGAGGGGAGGCGGCAGCGTACATCGAGCGCGACCTTATCGGCTGTGCAACGCCGAAACGAGGGCCGATCGGACGGAGTCTCAGCCCGCCGGTCGGTCCGACCACGGCACGACGGTGCCCGCCCCGCCCGCCGCCACGGCGGCGTGCACGGCCCGGGCCAGCGGGGCGCCCCAGGTGGAGCGCGGTCCGCCGTACGCCGACTCGGGGCCGTCGACCGGGCAGAGCACGGTGACCGCGTCCGTCGGGGTGCCGGTGCCCGGCACGCCCAGCTCCGCGATCGCCTGCGCCTTCGCCTCGGTGGCCGTGGCGACCGCGTTGACCAGGGCGGCGTCGCCGAGCCGGGCCGGGACGTACACCACGATGTTGACGGTGCCGACCCGCTGGGTCAGCGCCGCCGGGGCGGGCTCCGCCGCCCGGACCGGGGTGCCCAGGCCGACCGTCGCCCAGGCCCGCACGCCGGTGTCCGTCCGGGCGACCACCTCGGCGACGTCCACCCCGGTCAGCAGGCCCACCCCGGGCCCGTGGAGGTCGAGCCGGTCGGCCAGTTCGGCCAGGTGGTCGGCGGGGTCGTCCCGGTCGTACGACATGGGCACGGTCGCGTTGACGACCCAGTGCCGGACGCCGATCCCGCCGCCCAGCGGCGCGGAGCTGACCGCGCGCAGCGGGCGGTCGGCGCGCCAGACCAGCAGCGGTACGTCCCGACCGTCTTCCTGTCGGGCGGTCAGCACGGGTTCACTCAGCACGTGGGTGACCCTACGACCCGGACGTCGGGGGCCGCCCCGGCGCCCGGGCGGGCGCGCGATCCTACTGCTTGATCAGGGCCGGCAGGTTACGCCCAACGATCAAGATTCCAGGGGTGCACCTCTGATTGCTGCTCACGTGCGCCTAGACTGGCGACGCGCGAGGGATCAGCGGACGGCGGACCCGGCCGACGGACGGCACGCGCAGGCGGAGGTGCGCGATGGACGAGGTACTGGCTCGCAGCGGGATCTTCCAGGGCGTCGACCCGGAGGCTGCCGAGGCGCTCGCCAAGGAGATGGAGACGCTCGAGGTCCGTAAGGGCGAGATCGTCTTCAACGAGGGCGAACCCGGCGACAGTCTCTACATCCTGCTGTCCGGCAAGATCAAGGTGGGTCGGCGCGCTGCCGACGGCCGGCAGAACCTGATCGCGGTGATGGGCCCGTCGGACATGGTGGGCGAGCTGTCGCTCTTCGACCCCGGCCCGCGTACGGCGACGGCCACGGCGGTCACCGACACCCGGCTGGTGCGGCTGCGCAAGCAGGCCCTGCGCCCGTGGCTGAACAACCGCCCGGAGATCGCGGAGCAGCTGCTGCGGGTGCTCGCCCGCCGGCTCCGGCGCACGAACGACTCCCTGGCCGACCTGATCTTCACCGACGTGCCCGGCCGCGTCGCCAAGAACCTGCTCCAGATGGCCGGCCGCTTCGGCACCCGCGACGGCGGCGTGCTGCGGGTGACCCACGACCTCACCCAGGAGGAGATCGCCCAGCTCGTCGGCGCCTCCCGGGAGACCGTCAACAAGGCGCTGGCCGACTTCGCCTCGCGCGGGTGGCTGCGCCTGGACGGCAAGAGCATCATCATCCTCGACCCGGAGCGCCTGGCCCGCCGCGCCCGCGTCTGACGCGTACGACCCGGATCTGCCTGGGGCAGAATCGCTGGACACCGTGCCCGCCGGGCGGGCACGGTGAAGCGATGCTGGACCGGGTGGCCGTTCTCTCCGACATCCACGGTGCGCTGCCGGCGCTGGAGGCCGTGCTGGCCGAGCCGGATGTCGCCGCCGCCGACCTGATCGTGCTCACCGGCGACATCGCGGCCGGACCGCAGCCGGTCGAGGTGCTGGACGTGCTCGCCGGCCTCGGCGACCGGGCCTGCTGGGTACGGGGCAACGCGGACCGCGAGCTGGTGCAGGCACGCGCCGGCCGCCCGTCCCCGATCGACGTCTCCAACTGGGCGGCGGAGCAGCTCCGCGACGACCAGGTGGCCCGGTTGGCGGCGCTGCCGCTGACGGTCACCCTGGAGGTCGGCGGCCTCGGTCCGGTGCTGTTCTGCCACGCCACTCCCCGCGACGACGAGGAGGTCGTGCTCGTCGACTCCCGGATGGAACGCTGGGCGGAGGTGCTCGCCGACGTCCCGGCCGAGGTTTCGACGGTGGTCTGCGGGCACACCCACATGCCGTTCACCCGGCTGGCCGACCGACGGCTGATCGTCAACCCGGGCAGCGTCGGGATGCCCTACGGCGGTCCCGGCGCCTACTGGGCACTCCTGGGGCCGGGGGTGCACCTGCGGCGTACCTCCTTCGACGTGGACGCCGCATGCGCCCGAGTGACGGCCGAGTCGGGCTTCCCCGACGCCGCCGAGTGGGCGGACGAGTACCTGCGCTCCCGACACAGCGACGCCACCGCCCTCGCGGTGTTCGCCCCGCGCGACGGCCGCCGAGCAGTGACCGGCGGATGACTGCCGCCCGGGTGGGACGACACCCGTCGTGCCCTGTCGAGCTGCCCCGTCCATAGGACCGGCCGGTTTCCCCTATCGAGCCTGGCCACCAACCTCGACCGGCACGCGACGGTCCGATGCGGCCAGAAAAAGTCAGTCTTGACTGTTTGTTTCGGTGACGGCAGGCTGTCCCCGTGCCCGCATCGACCCGCATCCCTCAGCAGGAACGCAGCCGCGCCACCCAGGCGCGGCTGCTGGAGGCGACAGTCGAGTGCCTGGTCGAGCACGGCTGGTCCGGCACCACCACCACCGTCGTAGCGGCCCGGGCCGGCGTCTCGCGCGGCGCCCAGCTGCACCACTACCCCACCAAGGCCGCGCTGGTCACGGCCGCCGTCGCCCACCTCGCGGAGCGGCGGGCGGAGGAGCTGCGCACCGAGGCCGAGGCGCTGCCGCCCGGCCCGCAGCGGCTCGACCGGGTGATCGACCTGCTCGGCGCGGCCTTCACCGGCCCGCTCTTCGTCGCCGCCCTCGAACTCTGGGTCGCCGCGCGCACCGACCGGGAGCTGCGCGAGGCCCTGGTGCCGCTGGAGGCCCGGGTCGGCCGCGAGATGCACCGGCTCACCGTCGCGCTGCTCGACGTGGACGAACGCCGTCCGGGCGTACGCGAGGCGGTGCAGGCGACCCTCGACCTGCTCCGCGGGCTCGGCGTGGCCAACCTGCTCAACGACGACTCGTCCCGCCGCGCCGCCCTGCTGCACACCTGGAAGCGACAGCTCGCCACCCTGCTCACCCCCTGACCGCCCGCCCTGACCGGCCCACCCTGGCCGCCCAGCCCTCCGGAGGCACCATGGTCGACCTCAAGGACCTGCTCGCGGATCTGGCCGACGAGTCCCAGCAGCTCGACGACCTGGTGACCGGCCCGCCGGCCGACTGGGGGCGCGCCACGCCGTCGCCGGGCTGGAGCGTCGGGCACCAGATCGCCCACCTCGCCTGGACCGACCACGTCGCGCTGCTCGCCGCCACCGACGCCGAGGCGTTCCTCGCCGCCGCGCTCGCCGCCCCCGACCCGGCCCGGCTCGTCGACGCCGGCGCGGAGGAGTTCCTCGCCCCACCGAGCGAGCTGCTCCCCCGCTGGCGTGCCGGCCGGGCGGCGCTCGCCGACGCGTTGTCGCGAGTGCCGGCGGGCGGAAAGCTGCCCTGGTTCGGCACCCGGATGTCGGCCGCCTCGATGGCCACCGCGCGGATCATGGAGACCTGGGCGCACGGTACGGACGTGGCCGACGCGCTCGGCGTGATCCG
The DNA here is from genome assembly GCF_003664255.1 of Micromonospora sp. M71_S20. NCBI lineage: Bacteria > Bacillati > Actinomycetota > Actinomycetes > Micromonosporales > Micromonosporaceae > Micromonospora > Micromonospora sp. M71_S20. The sequence continues at coordinate 156,104 of NZ_RCCV01000005.1, forward strand.
CCCCGGCACGGCCCGACTGCGGCACGTCGCGCACCTCGGCTTCCGTACCCTCGGCCACAGCTTCGCCGCCCACGGCCGGCCGGTGCCGACGGCGCCGGTGCGGGTCGAACTGGCGGCGCCGGACGGCGACACCTGGACGTACGGCCCGGCCGACGCCGCCGACCGGGTCACCGGCCCCGCGCTCGACTTCTGCCTGCTGGTCACCCAGCGGAGGCACCGCGCGGACCTGGCGCTGGCGGCAGCGGGCCCGGTCGCCGACGCGTGGCTGGACGTCGCGCAGGCCTTCGCCGGCCCACCGGGTCCCGGCCGCCCGCCGACGGCCACCGCGACCGGCACGGCCATCGCAACCGGCACGGCCCCCACGGCCGGCCCGGCCGAGGCGGCCGACACGGCCGGCGTGGCGGGCGGGGTGTCGGCGTGAGCGACGTGCTGCGTGTGGGCAACGCCTCCGGCTTCTACGGTGACCGGTTCACGGCGTGGCGGGAGATGCTCGACGGCGGCGAGCTGGACGTGCTGACCGGCGACTACCTCGCCGAGCTGACCATGCTGATCCTCGGCCGGGACCGGCTGCGCGACCCCTCCCTCGGCTACGCGAAGACCTTCCTCCGCCAGCTGGAGGGCTGCCTCGGCACCGCACTGGACCGGGGCGTACGGCTCGTGACCAACGCCGGCGGGCTGAACCCGGCCGGCCTGGCCGCCGCCATCGGGTCCCTCGCCGACCGGCTCGGCCTGACCGTCCGGGTCGGGTACGTCGAGGGCGACGCCCTCGCCCGCCCGGACGCGCTCACGGCGAACGCCTACCTCGGGGCGTACGGCATCGCCGCCTGCCTGGACGGCGGGGCGGACGTGGTGGTCACCGGCCGGGTGACCGACGCGTCCCTGGTGGTCGGGCCGGCGATCGCCCGGTTCGGCTGGGGCCGCGACGACCTGGACGCGCTGGCCGGGGCGACCGTCGCCGGTCACCTGGTCGAGTGCGGGGCGCAGGTGACCGGGGGCAACTTCAGCTTCTTCACGGAGCTGCCCGACGGCGGGCGGCGTCCCGGCTTCCCGGTCGCCGAGCTGCACCCCGACGGCTCGTGTGTCATCACCAAGCACCCGGGCACCGGCGGCGCGGTCACCGTGGAGACGGTCACCGCCCAGCTGCTCTACGAGGTCGGCGGCCCGGCCTACCTCGGGCCGGACGTGGTGACCCGGCTGGACACGGTGGAGCTGGGCGCCGACGGGCCGGACCGGGTGCGGGTGAGCGGCGTCCGGGGCACGCCTCCGCCGGGCACCCTCAAGGTGGGCGTGAACAACCTCGGCGGTTTCCGCAACTCGATGACCTTCGTCCTGTGCGGGCTCGACATCCCCGCCAAGGCGGCCCTGGTCCGCGGTCAGGTCGAGGCGGCGGTCGGCACGGAGGGGCTGGAGTTCGTCCTGGCCCGCACCGACCACGCGGACGCGGTCGACACCGAGGCGGCGAGCTCGCTGCTGCACGTACACCTGCGGGACGGCGACAAGGCGCGGGCCGGGCGGGCCTTCTCGGCCGCCGCGGTGGAGCTGGCCCTGGCCTCCTATCCCGGCTGCACGCTGACCACGCTGCCCGGCGACGCGACGCCCTACGGGGTGTTCACCGCCGACGCCGTGCCACAGGACGCGGTGCCGCACGTCGCGGTGCTCCCCTCCGGGGAGCGGGTGCCGATTCCGCCGCCGGCGCACACCGCCGGCCCGCCCGACGGGCCGGCGCCCGCCGTCGACCCGACCGACGGGACGACCCCGGCGGCTGACCCGCCGGCCGACCGGCCCACCCGGCGCGCGCCGCTCGGCGAGCTGGTCGGGGCCCGCTCCGGCGACAAGGGCGGCGACGCCAACCTGGGCGTCTGGGCCCGCACGGACGCGACCTGGTCGTGGCTGCGCGGCTGGCTGACCACCGCGCGGCTGCGCGAGCTGCTGCCGGAGACCGCGCCGCTGACCGTTCAGCGGTACGAGCTGCCGAACCTGCGGGCGGTCAACTTCGTCGTCCGGGGCCTGCTCGGGCAGGGGGTGGCGGCCTCCACCCGCTTCGATCCGCAAGCCAAGGCGCTCGGCGAACTGCTCCGCTCCCGGCTCGTCGACCTGCCGGCGGAACTCACGCCCGGCCCGGACTCCCCGCCTGGCGGCCCGGACTCCGCGGCCGGCGGCGCGATGCCCGGGGAAGGCCGATGACCATCGTGGACACGCCGGAGCGCCGGCAACTGCGGGAGCTGACCCGGGCCTTCGTCACCCGGGAGGTGCTGCCGCACCTGGCCGACTGGGAGCGGGCCGGCGAGATCCCCCGGGAACTGCACGCCACCGCCGCCAAGCTCGGCCTGCTCGGCATCGGCTTCCCGGAGGCCGTCGGCGGCAGCGGCGGGGACCTGCTCGACTCGATCATCGTCACCGAGGAGATCATCCGCTCCGGCGGCTCGTCCGGGCTGGTGGCGGCGCTGTTCACCCACGGCATCGCCCTGCCGCACATCGTCGCCTCCGGCGACGCGGAGCTGATCGACCGGTACGTCCGGCCGACGCTGGCCGGCACCATGATCGGCGCGCTGGCGATCACGGAACCGGACGGCGGCTCGGACGTGGCGAGCATCCGCACCCACGCGCGGCGCGACGGCGACCACTACGTGGTCAACGGGTCGAAGACCTACATCACCAGCGGCGTCCGGGCCGACTTCGTGACCACCGCCGTCTGCACCCTGCCGCCGGGCACCGGCGCCCTGACCCTGCTGGTGATCGACAAGGGCACGCCGGGCTTCACGGTCGGGCGCCGGCTGGAGAAGCTCGGCTGGCACTGCTCGGACACCGCCGAGCTGTCCTTCGCCGACGTACGGGTGCCGGTGTCCAACCGGGTCGGCGAGGAGGACACGGCCTTCCTGGCGATCATGCAGAACTTCGCCGCGGAGCGGCTCTCGCTGGCCACCCAGGCGTACGCCATCGCGCAGCGTTCCGTGGAGCTGGCGGTGCGCTGGTGCCGGGACCGGTCCACGTTCGGCCGTCCCCTGGCGAGCCGGCAGCTCGTCCGGCACCGGCTGGCCGAGATGCACACCCGCGCCGAGGCCGCCCGCGCGTACGTGCACCAGGTGGCGGCGCGGGTCGCGGCGGGCGAGCCGGTGGTGACCGAGGTGGCGATGGCGAAGAACGTCGCGGTGGCCGCCTGCGCCGAGGTGGTCGACCAGGCGCTCCAACTGCACGGCGGCTACGGCTACCTGCGCGACGCCGAGGTCGAGCGGCACTACCGCGACGCCCGGATCCTCGGCATCGGCGGCGGCACCACCGAGATCATGAACGAGATCATCGCGAAGGGCATGGGCCTATGACCACCTTGCGCAGCGCGATCGACCCGTCCTCGCCGGGTTACCACGCCAACCGGGAGGCCCTGCTGGAGCGCCTCGCCGAGCTGGACGCCGCCCTCGACCAGGCCCGCGCCGGTGGCGGTGAGAAGTACGTGGCCCGGCACCACGGGCGCGGCAAGCTGCTCCCCCGGGAGCGGATCGAGCTGCTGCTCGACCCGGACAGCCCGTTCCTGGAGCTGTCCCCGGTGGCGGCGTACGGCACCGACTTTCCCGTCGGCGCCAGCGTGGTGACCGGCATCGGCGTCGTCGAGGGCGTCGAGTGCCTGGTCGTCGCGAACGACCCGACGGTACGCGGCGGCGCGGTGAACCCGTGGTCGCTTGCCAAGACCCGTCGGGCGGGCGAGATCGCCCTGGCCAACCGGCTGCCGATGGTGAACCTGGTCGAGTCGGCCGGCGCGGACCTGCCCACCCAGGCGGAGATCTTCATCCCGGGCGGACGGGTGTTCCGCGACCTGACCCGGCTCTCGGCCGCGAAGATCCCCACGGTCAGCGTGGTCTTCGGCAACGCCACCGCCGGGGGCGCGTACGTGCCGGGGATGTCCGACCACGTGATCATGATCCGGGACCGGTCGCAGGTCTACCTGGCCGGGCCGCCGCTGGTGAAGATGGCCACCGGCGAGGTCACCGACGACGAGTCCCTCGGCGGGGCGGCCATGCACGCCACGACGTCCGGGCTCGCGGACTTCCTGGCCGCCGACGAGCGCGACGGCATCCGGTTGGCCCGGCAGTGCGTACGCCGGCTGAACTGGCGCAAGCAGGGCCCGCCGCCGCGCGACCCGTCCCCGCAGCCGCCGAGGTACGACCCGGAGGAGCTGCTCGGCATCGCCAGCGCCGACCTGAAGGTGCCGTTCGACCCGCGCGAGGTGCTGGCCCGGGTGCTCGACGGCAGCGAGTTCGACGAGTTCAAGCCGGCCTACGGCACCGCCCTAGTCGCCGGCTGGGGCGAGCTGCACGGCTATCCCGTCGGGGTGCTGGCCAACGCGCGGGGCGTGCTGTTCAGCGAGGAGGCGCAGAAGGCGACCCAGTTCATCCAGCTCGCGAACGCCGCCGACACCCCGCTGGTCTTCCTCCAGAACACCACCGGCTACATGGTCGGCACCGAGTACGAGCAGCGCGGCATCATCAAGCACGGCGCCCTGATGATCAACGCGGTGTCGAACTCGACCGTGCCGCACCTGACGGTCAACCTCGGCGCCTCCTACGGCGCCGGCAACTACGGCATGTGCGGGCGGGCGTACGAGCCGAGGTTCCTGTTCACCTGGCCGAACGCCAAGTCGGCGGTGATGGGGCCGGCGCAGCTCGCGGGCGTGCTGTCCATCGTGGCCCGGCAGGCCGCCGCCGCCCGGGGCCGGGACTACGACGAGGACTCCGACGCCGCGATGCGGATGATGGTCGAGCAGCAGATCGAGTCGCAGTCCGGCGCGCTCTTCCTCTCCGGCCGGCTCTACGACGACGGGGTGATCGACCCCCGCGACACCCGTACGGTCCTCGGGCTCTGCCTGTCGGCGATCCACAACGCACCAGTCAGGGGCGCCGACGGCTTCGGCGTCTTCCGGATGTGAGGCGGCAATGCGCCCGATGAATGCGATCGAGAGGCGGGACCAGTGATCCGGAAACTGCTCGTGGCGAACCGGGGCGAGATCGCCCGTCGGGTCTTCGCCACCTGCCGCGCGCTGGGCGTCGAGACGGTGGCCGTGCACTCCGACGCCGACGCCGACGCGCCGTTCGTCGCCGAGGCCGACCACGCCGTCCGGCTGCCCGGCAACGCGCCCGCCGAGACGTACCTGCGGATCGATCTGATCCTCGACGCGGCCCGCAGGACAGGAGCGGACGCCGTGCACCCCGGCTACGGCTTCCTCGCCGAGAACGCCGAGTTCGCCGCCGCCGTGACCGACGCCGGGCTGACCTGGGTCGGCCCGCCGGCCAAGGCGATCGCCGCGATGGGCGACAAGATGGCGGCGAAGGCACTGCTCGCCGAGGCGGGCGTGCCGATGCTGCCCACCTGGACCGACGCCGACGAGATCACCGACTTCCCGGTGCTGGTGAAGGCGTCCGCCGGGGGCGGTGGGCGCGGCATGCGCGTCGTCCGGGACGCCGCCGCGCTGGCCGAGGCCGTCGCCTCCGCGCGTCGCGAGGCGGCCGGCGCGTTCGGCGACGGCACGGTCTTCGTCGAGCGGTACGTCGAGCGCGGCCGGCACGTCGAGGTGCAGATCTTCGGCGACACCCACGGGACGGTGGCCGTCCTCGGGGTGCGGGACTGCTCGATCCAGCGCCGCCATCAGAAGATCGTCGAGGAGGCGCCCGGAGTCCTCCCCGCCGAGGTGCGGGAGCGGCTGCACGAGGCGGCGGCGGCTGCCGGCCGGGCGGTCGACTACGTCGGCGCGGGCACGGTCGAGTTCCTGCTCGCGCCCGACGGGGAGATCTACTTCCTGGAGATGAACACCCGCCTCCAGGTCGAGCACCCGGTCACCGAGTTGGTCACCCTCGGGGCCCTGGACCTGGTCCGACTGCAACTGCTGGTGGCCGAGGGCGAGCCCCTGCCGGAACACCTCCACGACCGGGTGGCGGTGCGGGGCTACGCGATCGAGGTGCGGTTGTGCGCCGAGGATCCGGCGCAGGGGTACCGGCCCGCGGCGGGGGTCCTGCACCGGTTCGCGATTCCCGGGGTGGAGCGTGAGTTCGAGAACCTCTCCCGGGCCGGCTTGCGACTCGACTCCGGCGTCGTGGACGGCTCGGTGGTGAGCGTCCACTACGACTCGATGCTCGCCAAGGTGATCGCCTGGGCGCCCACCCGCGCCGAGGCGGCCCGGTCCCTGGCCGGCGCGCTGGCCAGGGCCGAGCTGCATGGGGTGACCACCAACCGGGACCTGCTGGTCCGGGTGCTGCGCAGCCCGGAGTTCGGCGCCGTGGAGATTGACGCCGGCTTCCTGGAGCGGCACGAGGAAGTCTTCGCCCCGCTGCTGCCGGCCGGCCAGCTCCCCCTGGTGGCCCTGGCCGCCGCGCTGGCCACCGCCGCCGCCCGTCGGGCCGATGCGCCGGTGCTCGCCGGGCTCCCGTCGGGCTGGCGCAACGTGCCCGCCTTCCCGCAGGTCACCCGCTACGCGGGGCCGAGCGGCGAGATCGAGGTCCGCTACCGGCTGGACCGCTCGGGCGGCCTCGCCGAGTGGTCGGTCTCGCCGGACGCCGGTTCCGCCGCCCTCTCCGACGGGCCGACCCCGGACGGAGCGGCTTCGGCCAGGCCGACCCCGGACGAGGCGGCCCCGGCAGACGCGCCGCCGCCGGCCGTGACCCTGGTCGGGGCGTACCCCGACCGGGTGGTGCTCGACGTGGACGGGGTGCGGCGCGCGTACCGCGTACACCGGGTGTCCTCGGACCTCTTCGTGGACGGCCCGGACGGGGCGGCGAGCCTGGCCGAGCTGCCGCGCTTCCCCGAGCCCACCGCGGAGCTGGCGGCCGGGTCGCTGGTCGCGCCGCTGCCCGGCGCGGTGACCCGGGTGCACGTCGAGGTCGGGCAGCGGGTGGCGGCCGGCGACCTGCTGCTGACCCTGGAAGCGATGAAGCTGGAACATCCCGTGCTCGCCCCGGCCGACGGCGTGGTCGCCGAGCTTCCGGTCGCGGCCGGCGGGCAGGTCGACACGGGCGCCGTGCTGGCCGTGGTCAACCCCGAGTGATCCTGGAGGCCCCGCGATGAACTTCGACCTCACCCCCGAGCAGGACCAGCTCCGCGACGCCGTGCGCGCCCTGGGCCGCCGGTACGGCCACGACTACTTCGTCAGCAAGGCGAGATCCGGTGAGCACACCACCGAGCTGTGGGACGAGGCCGGCCGGCTGGGCTACCTCGGGGTCAACATCCCCACCGAGTACGGCGGCGGCGGGGGCGGGATCACGGAGCTGGCCATCGTCTGCGAGGAGCTGGCGGCGGCCGGCTGCCCGCTGCTGCTGCTGGTGGTCTCCCCGGCCATCGCGGCCACGGTGATCGCCCGGCACGGCACCGAGGAACAGCGCAAGCGCTACCTGCCCGGCTTCGCCGACGGCTCGCTGAAGGTGGTCTTCGCGATCACCGAACCGGAGGCCGGCTCCAACTTCCACCGACTCGGCACCGTGGCCCGCCGCGACGGCGACGACTGGCTGGTCTCCGGCCGCAAGTGCTACATCTCCGGCGTCGACGAGGCGTCGTACGTGCTGGTGGTGGCAAGGACCGAGGATGCGGTCTCCGGCAAGCTGAAGCCGGCGCTGTTCGTGGTGCCGACCGACGCGTCCGGGCTGACGCGGTCCAAGCTGGACATGGAGATCGTCTCCCCGGAGAACCAGTTCCTGCTCTACCTCGACGACGTGCGGCTGCCCGCCGACGCGCTGGTCGGCGAGTCGCTGGACGCCGGCCTGCCAGCGCTCTTCGCCGGGCTCAACCCGGAACGGATCACGGTCGCCGCCATGGGCGCCGGCACCGGCCGGTACGCCATCGAACGGGCCAGCGAGTACACCGCCACCCGCAAGGTCTGGGGCGGCCGGACCATCGGCTCCCACCAGGGCGTGGCCCACCCGCTCGCGCACGCGGCCGTGCAGGTGGAGCTGGCCCGCCTGATGATCCACAAGGCGGCCACCCTCTACGACGCGGGCCGCGACCTGGAGGCCGGGGTCTCCGGCAACATGGCCAAGTACGCCGCCGGGGAGGCCGCCGCGCTGGCCGTCGACACCGCCGTCCAGGTGCTCGGCGGGGCGGGCATGACCACCGAGTACGGCGTGGCCACGCTGCTCGGCGCGGTGCGCGCCGGCCGGATCGCCCCGGTCAGCCGCGAGATGATCCTCAACTTCGTCGCCCAGCACGTCCTCGGCCAGGACAAGTCCTACTGAGCGGGCCGGGATGCGGCGGGCGCCCGATCGCCCGCCGCACCCCGGGGTCCTCAGCGGACGGTCAGCGTGCCGACCGCCGGCAGCGGGGCGACCACCGGCGGGAGCCGCTTCGGCTCACCCCGCCCAGGGGCGCCCTCGGCGGCCAGCGCGCCCTTCGACGCCTCCGCCCGCCGGGTCGCCCCCGGCTCGGCCGGCAGCTCGGCGAACGGCTGGACGTCGCCCACGCAGACCTTGCCGTTGGCCGGCAGCGCCCCGCGCAGCAGGTACGCGTCGACCGCGCCGGTCACGCAGGCCGACGTCCCGTACGCGGTGTGCCCCCAGCTGTCGCTGCTGAGCAGGCGGCTGTTCGGCAGCAGCCGGGCCGAGCTGACCGCGCCCCGGTAGTTGGTCGCCGGGTCCCAGTAGTTGCCCACCACCAGCACCGGCGCGGCGGTCCGCCGGTTGAACGGCCCGGTGTAGGCGTCTTCGTCCCGCACGGTCCAGGTCTTGCGGGCGCACGGCGAGGTGATCCACGTCCACATTCGACCGAAGTACGGGTCGCGCTTGTCGGCGTTCGCGGCCAGCGCCGGGAACGAGCCGGCGTCCTTCGGGTGGTACGCGTCGGTGCAGTCCACGCCGAGGAAGGTCTCCAACCCGTTCTCGTACGGGAAGTCGTACCGTCGGGCCTGCTCGCGGGCCTTGGCGGCCTGGCGGGTCACGTCGGCCGTCGCCGGGCGGCGGGCGGCCGGCGACGACGCCGGGTCGGTGAGCACCAGCAGTGCGGCGGTGAGGTCGACGACCTCGGCGTAGCCCGTCGGGCCGTAGAGCATGCTGAGGTTGGCGGCGACGAAGTCGGCGTACGTGACGGTGATCGGGCCGAGGTCGGGGTCCTCGATGACCACCGGCTTGGCCCGCAGCCGCTTCGCGACCAGGTCGAACGACGCGACGGGGTCGCCCTCGGCCAGCGCACACGCCTGGGCGCCGGCCCTGTCGCAGCGCACCAGGATCTCCCGCAGCGCCTTGTACGCGCCCTGCGCGCTGCGCATCCGGTCCTCCTGGGACAGGCTGCGCGCCCTGCCCTGGCCGACCCACTCGTTCGGGTTCAGCACGCCGTCGATCACCAGGGCGCGGACCCGGTCCGGGAACATGTTGGCGTAGTACTGGCCGAGGACGCTGCCGTAGCTGAAGCCGAGGAAGGTGAGCTTCCGGTCGCCCACGGCGCGGCGCAGCACGTCCATGTCCCGGGCGACCTCGGCGGTCGACATCGCGCCGCTGAGCGGCCGGCCCGTGGTGGAGCAGCCCCTGCCGACGGCCTTCGAGGAGGCCACGTACGCCTTCTCCTCGGCCTTCGTCCACGGGAACGCCACGTTCAGCCCGGCGTACGCCCGGGTCTGCTCCTTGACGGAGGGGAAGCACCTGACCTGCTGGCTGGCGGCGACGCCGCGCGGGTCGACGCCGACGATGTCGAAGCGGTCGAGCACCTCGTCACCGAGGAAGTACGGCGCGGCGAGCGCGACGTCGGTGCCGGAGCCGCCGGGGCCGCCCGGGTTGACGAAGAGGCTGCCGATCTTCCGCTGCTGGTCGCGGGCCTTGACCCGCAGCACGGCGACCTCGGTCGTGGGGCCGTTCGGCTGGTCGTAGTCGCGGGGCAGCCGGACGGTGGCGCACTCGGCGTAGTCGTAGCAGGCGTACCAGTCCAGTGTGGGCGTGGGCACCCGGTCGACCCGGCGGGCCTCCTGCGGGCTGGTCCGGTCGGAGGTGACCGGACGGTCCCCGCCGGCGGGGGACGGTGCGGCGGCGGCGGGTGCGACCGCGGCGCCGGCGAGGAGGACGCCGGCGATTCCCGCGGCGGCGAGGGACCGGTTTCGTCGTGGCATGTGGACGCCTTCCGGTGGGCGACAGATTGGTCGGGCCGTGGCTCGACCTCCGTCACTCTAGGGATGGCGCGACATGGTTGCAGGCCGGCAAACGGCTGCATATCCGACAATCCGCCGGCCGATGTAACGAATAATTCACCGTCGACGCTTTTCGCCCTTCCGCGCCCGGCTACGCCACGCCGGCCATCCAGGCCGGCGGCGGGGCCTGCCCGTCGTCGGGCGCGTAGTCGTCCACCACCCGCCAGCCGTCGGGGCCCTTGCGCAGCAGCAGGAAGCCGACGATGTCGCTGTGCGGGGCGCCGAGGCCGTAGACCTCGTCCTGGTCGACGAATCCCATCCGGAGGGCGCAGACCGCCGTCGGATCGCGTCTCGCGTTCTTGCAGAGGCCGAGGTAGCGGACCCCCGGCGCGGCCGACAGGTGCCCGGCCATCGCCTCGTCCGGGTTGGCGTACCCGCCGCGACCGGCGGCCGACGACGCGGGGGCCGCCGACGACGGTGTGACGGACGACGGCACCTCCGGCGCGGGGGCGCTCGCGGGGGGCGGCGCGGTCGCCGGCTCCGGCGCCCCGTCCGACCCGCACGCGGCCAGCGCACCCGACACCAGCACGGCGGCGACGATCCGGAAGACGCGGGTCACCGGCACTCCTCTCCCACGCCAGACGGTCTCCGGCGGAGATCATCGCATCCGGTGCCGGCGTCCCGGTTGACAGCGGGCCCCGCTCGGACATCCTGGACGGGTGAGAATTCCGAGGCCCGACGCGCGGGCGAAGGCGGCCGTCGCGGCGCTGACGGCGGCTTCGCTGCTGGTCACGCTGATCGTCTGGGGCCGTCAGGATCTCGTCGGGGTGACCCTGGCGCTGCTCTGCGTCCTGTCGACGATGATCGCGGCGGTGTCGGTGGCGGCGGCCCGGCAGGACGACGGCACGGAACCGGCGGTCACGCCGGGCGGTCCGGGGCAGCCGGTCGGGGGCCTGTACGGCGTCGACGCCGACACGCTGGAGTCGCTGGACCACCGGGAGGCCGTCCGCGCCATGCGGGAGCGCCACCGGGGACGCAGCGGATCAGCGGCCCGTGAGGGTGGGTGAGGCGAGCGCGTCGAGCCCACGCCCGGCCAGGCAGCGGTACGTCCGGTCGGCGTCCGCCCCGGCCGGGGGCAGCACCTCCAGGTTCCAGCCCTCCGCGTAGCTGATCCCGCTGGTGAGCCGGAAGGTGGTCTCGTTGCAGACCCGGCGCACCACCGCGTCCGCGCTGACCTCGTCGTGGCCGGCGCCGACCAGGGTGTCGGGGAGCCTGCCCTCGGCGTAGCTCTCCCAGGTGTGCTGGCCGTCGCAGGGCACCCGGGGCGCCCGGGCCCGCGCGCCGCGCACCTCCATCGGCCCGAAGCACTCCAACTCGTCGGCGCAGCCCGCGCCGGCCGGCAGCCCGGTCGTCAGGGCGCAGGCGGGCAGCACCGCGCTCCTCGCCGCCACGCTCGTCGCCGCCACGCCGGCCGTCGGCGACGGGACCGGGTTGGAGACCGCGCCGGCCAGCCAGGCACCGGCGCCGGCCGAGGCGGCCAGGGCGACCATCCCGGCGCCGCCGAGGAACCAGCGCCGCCGGCGCCGCTGGCTGACGGTGGGCATCGTGGGGTGGAGATCCTCCACCGGCGGTCGCGGGGCGGGCCGGGAGACGTGGTCGACGCCGTACGGGCCGACGGGCCCGGGCCCGCTGACCGGGCCCGGCACGCCCGTGCCGCCCGCCGGGGAGCCGGCCGGACCGAGCGGCAGGCCGACCAGCAGGTCGCGCAGCTCGACGGCCGAGGGACGCTCGCCGGGATCGTTGGACATCCCGACCCGGAGCACGTCGATCATCTCGGCCGGGACCCCGGGCAGACCGGGAACCGGCTGGTGGAACATCTCCAGCACGGTGACCAGGCTGGGGTTGCGCTCGGACTGCCAGCGCGGCGGGCGGCCGTGCATCACCGCGTAGAGGGTGGCGCAGAGGGCGTAGACGTCGACGGCCGGCGACGGCGGGCTGTGGTTGAACATCTCCGGCGGCGCGTAGGCCGGGGTGAGCACCTCCAGGGCGACCGAGGCGTCACGCATCTCGGCCACCACCGCCAGCCCGAAGTCGGCCAGCACCGCCGAGTTGAAGTGCGAGTAGAGGATGTTCGCCGGCTTGACGTCGCGGTGCAGCACGCCGGCCGCGTGCGAGTGGGCGATCGCGTCGGCGATCTTGACCCCGAGGTCGCGCGCCTCGGCCGGCCCGAGCGGCGAGGTCCGCATCCGCTCGGCGTACGAACCGTCGCACAGTTCCATGATCAGGTAGGGGTGCTGGTCGACCGTGACCCCGACGTCGAAGAGGTCGACCACGTGCGGGTGCGACGACATCCGCCCGGCGGCCCGCGCCTCGCGCAGGAAGCGGGCCTGGTCGTGCTCGCTGTCGAGGGTGCGATTCTCCACCTTGACCGCGACCTCGCGCCCCACCGATATCTGGGTCGCCTTGTAGATCGTCGCGTAGCCTCCCCTGGCAAACACGCGCAGATCAGTCAGACCGGGCACAATGGGCATCGGCAGGGCGCCGGGCGGGGTCGCGGTCACAGCTCGAAAATACCCAACCGGACCGACGGCTCAGTGAACCGCATCAGCGGCCGGAACGGCACCGGCGGCGGAATCGCCTCCGCCACCCACCGCCCCCGGACCCGCGCGACGGTCGTCCCACCAGAGCCCGACGGCGGTCGCCACCGCGCCGAGGCCCTCCCAGGCGGCCACCCCGAAGAACCGCCCGGGCGCGATGTCGGCCAGCACCGCGATGCTGAACACCGTGAACGTGACCAGCCGGAACACCACCGTGAAGCGGAAGAACGACCGCCACTCGGTGGCGGTGGCGAGCAGGTAGTAGACCCCCATGTTGAACGAGGCCATCGAGGAGGCGATCAGGAAGGTGCCGGTGTGGTCGCCGGCCGCGCGGGTCGCCGGCACCTCGAGGCCGAGCAGCCGCAGCAGCGCCTCCGGCCAGACCAGCCCAACCGCGCCCATGAGCAGGGCCAGCACGCCGAAGACCGCGATCGTCCATCCGGCGGCCGAACGCGGCAACCTCATCACGGCCCTCCCCAGACCCGACGCGGTCGCACGACCGACCGCCCCTCGGACCTGACACGCTATCGGCCACCCCCGACACACCGCATCCCCAGAACCGCCAGACCTTCCGATCCGGGGCCCGGCGGCACTAGGGGGTGGCGAGGCGCGCCCGCAGCGCGTCGGCGGCGGCGCGCTCGCTGCGCTGCTCGGTCGCGTACGCCAGGCGGACCGCCTCCTCGGCGCTGGCGAGCGCCTCGGCGGACCGGCCGCAGGCCGCGAGCGCCTCGGCGAGCACTCTCGCGGCGACCACCTGGCTGCGCACGTCCTCCGCCGGGGCGGCGACGGCCCGTCGGGCCCAGTCCAGCGCCTGCTCGCACTGGCCGTGGGCGAGCAGCGCCGAAGCGTACCGGGCCATGGTCTGGCGACGGGAGAAGAGCAGCGAGGGCACGGTGGCGGCGGCGGTGGCCACCGGGGCGAGCAGCCCGACGGCGGTCGCGGAGTCACCGGCGGCCAGCCGGGCGGTGGCCAGCAGCACCCGGGGCCCCACCTGGGCGGGCGCCTGCGGGTTGTGCGGCTCGACGGCGGTCAGCACCGACCGGGCGTCCCGCTCGGCCGTGTCGCAGTCACCCAGATCCAGCGCCACGAAGCCGCGCAGCGTGCCGGCCATCCCGGTGAGCAACGGGTGCGACGTCCGCTCCGCGTACGACAGCGCGTCGGTGAGCAGGTCGGCGGCATGCTCCGGCTCGCCCAGCCCGCGCGCCACGACGCCCCGGACGACCAGCGCGAACCCGCGCCCCCAGTCGTCGGAGGCGGCGGCGAACTCCCGGTACGCCCGCCGGGCCCCACGGTCCGCCTCGCCCAGCTCGCCCAGCTCGGCGGTGGCGAACGCCTCGACCGCGCGCAGCGTGCCCACCGCCCACGCCTCGCCGACCCGCTCGCCGAACGGCAGGAAGACCTGCGCCATCCGGCACGCCTCGCGCAGCCGGCCGGCGAGCAGCCGGGCGAAGGCGGTGGTGCCGCGCAGCCAGGCCCGCCCGTACGGGTCCTTCAGCTCGGCGAAGAGCCGGGCGGCCCGGCCGAGCACGGCATCGGTGCCGGCGAAGTCGCCCCGGGTCGTGGTCACCCAGGCCAGGTTCTGCAACGACCACGCCTGCCCCCGGCGGTCCTGCGCCTGGAGGCTCACCTGGTACGACGCGGCGAGCCGGCTGCTGGCCTGCCCCAACCGCCCGGCGACGAAGTCGGCCATGCCGAGTCGGCGCATCGCCGAGGCGCGCAGCGTCGGCAGCCCGCCGGCCGTGGCCACCTGCAACGCCTCCTGCCAGCAGCCCACCGCGCGCGCCTGGTCGCCCATGGTCTGGTGGGCCTGCCCGGCGAGCAGCAGCGCGCCGGTCCGGACGGCGGACTCGTCACCGGCGTTGGCGGCGATCTTCTCGGCGAAGGCGAGCGCGTCGGCGGGGCGCCCGACCTGGAGCAGCGCCCGGGCGTGCACCACCCGGTCGGCCGCCGGCACCCCGTCGCGGGCCAGCTCGGCCGCGCGTTCGGCGTACTCCACCGCCATCGCGGGCTCGCCCGCCTGCAACGACCGGCGCGCGGCCCCGCCGAGCGCGGTGACGCCCAGACCGACGACGGCCCGCGCCGGCGCGTCCGGTCGCAGCCCGACCGCGTCGGCCAGCGCGGCGGCCCGTTCCACGTGCTGGGCCACGAAGACGTCCCGGGCCGCCTCGGCGAAGCCGCCCGGCGCGCCCGCGCCCGCCGCCGGATCGGCCGCGGCCCACCGGGCCAGCGCCGCGTGCCGCTCGGCCAGTTCGGCCTTGCTCACCCCGGCGTACGCGGCCTCCCGCATCAACGGGGTCGCGAAGGCGTACCCGGTGCGGGTGCGGTGCAGCATCCGGCGTTGCAGCAGCTCCTCCACCGCCCGTTCCAGCTCGACGGCGACCACCGCCGCCGGTCGGCCGTCGCGGCCGGCCCGCTGCTCGCGCAGCGCCTCCAGCGCACCGTCCGGCACCGTGTCGCCGACGACGGCCGCGTCCCGCAGCACGGAGCGCGCCTCCGCCGGCAGCGCGTCGATGCGCGCGGCGAGCACCGCGGCCAGGTCGCGGGAGAGCAGGCGGCTGCCGAGCGAGCCGGGCACCAGTCGCCAGCCGCCCGGATTCGGGGAGTTCCGCTCGGCGACGGTGGTCAGCGCGCCCCGCTCCATCAGCAGGGTGACCAGCTCGGCCAGGTAGAACGGGTTGCCCTGGGCGGTGGCGAGCAGCCGGTCGGCGTCGGCCTGCGGCAGCCTGCCGCCGCCGAGGTAGGTGGTGAGCAGCCGGGCCGCGTCGGCACCGCGCAGCGGCGGCAGCGCGTGCACCTCGGCGTCCGCGACCCGGGTCAGCGCCCCGGCGGTACGCACCAGCTCGGGCCGGCCGAGCAGCAGCACCAGCACCGGGCCGGCGAGCCGGGACAGGGTGACCCCGAGCGCCTCGATGGTCTCGGCGGTGGCGTCGTGCAGGTCGTCGACGACGACCACCAGGGGCGCCTCCCCGGCGAGCGCGGTGAGCAGGTCCGCGACCGCGTTCGGCACGGCGTCGGCGTCGGCGGGCTGGGCGGTGCCCCACTCGCCCTGGTCGGCCGGGCCGCCGCCGGGCAGCTCGGCGTACCCGAGCAGGGCCAGCAACTGGTCGACGGCGACCGGCGCCGACTCGCCGGAGCGACTGAGTCGCTGGCCGAGGCGGCGCAGGCGTTCCTCGACGGCCGGGCGGGTGAGCGCGGTGGCGGCGTCGTTGGGCAGGCCGACCGCCGCCCGGACCAGGTCGGCCAGGGGCGCGAGCCTTCGCCGCTCGCCGAACGCGGCGCAGCGCACCGACAGCACCCGGGCACCGGTGTGCGCGGCGTACCGGCCCGGGCCCACGTCGTAGCCTGCGGCGAGGCGTTCCACCTCGGCGGCGAACCGGGACTTGCCGATCCCGGCCTCGGCGGTCATCAGCAGCACCCGGGGCTCGGCGCGGTCGATCACCTCGGCGAGCCGACCGGCGACCCGACCGATCTCGGTCTCCCGGCCGACGAAGGGGGCCTCGTCGCCGAGGCCGGACCGGGTGCCCGGGGCGTCCAGGAGACCGAGCAGCTCGTACGCCTCGACCGGCTCGCGCTTGCCCTTGAGCCGCAGCGGGCGCAGCGCCCGCCAGGAGGCCACGTGCCGGGTGGCGGCGGAGGTGCGTGCCCCCGCGTAGACGGCGCCGACGGCGGCGGCGTCGGCCAGCCGGGCGGCGGTGTTGACGGTGTCGCCGATGACCGTGTATTCGATCGCGGCCTGGATGCCGGCGATCACGTCGCCGGTGTTCAGCCCGACCCGCAGGCCGAGCGGCGCGCCGCCGCCCCGCTCGTCGTCGAGCACCCGGCGGACCGCCCGCTGCATCGACAGCGCGGCCCGCACGGCCCGCTCGGCGTCGTCCTCGTGCGCGACCGGCGCCCCGAAGACCGCCATGATCCCGTCGCCGGTGAGCTTGTCGACGTGACCGCCGAACGTCTTCACCGCGCCGGCCAGCGCGGCGAGAACCCGGTCGGTGACCGCGCCGACGCGTTCCGGGTCGAGGTCCTCCGACCAGGAGGTGAAGTCGGACAGGTCGCCGAAGAGCACCGTCACCACGCGGCGTTCGGCCGCGGGCAGCGTCGCGGCGGCCGGCAGCGCGGCGCCGCAGTTGTGGCAGAACCGCGCGCCGGGCACGGCGACGGTTCCGCACACCGGGCAGGTCACGCTTGCTCCAACCCCGCGGCACCTCCGCCGGATTCCCGGCCCAGGTACTCCAGCTGGGCCCGGACGGACCACTCGGCGGCCCACCACAGCGACCGGTCGACGTCGGCGTAGACCGTCGCGACGACCTCCGCGGGAGTGGTGGCGCCCCCGGCGACCGCCGCCCTGACCTGGTCGAGCCGGGCCCGGCGGTGGGCCAGGTAGAAGTCCGCGGCGACGCCGCAGTCGGCCAGCGCCGGGCCGTGCCCCGGCAGCGCCGGGATCCCCCGGTACGTCGAGAGCAGCTCCAGGCTGGCCAGGTAGTCCCCGAGGTGCCCGTCCGGGTGGGCGACCACGGTGGTCCCCCGGCCCAGGATCGTGTCGCCGGTGAGGACCACCCGCTCGTCGCCGTGCCCGACCAGGAAGCAGACCGAGTCGCCGGTGTGCCCGGGGGTCGGCACGAGCCGGACGCCCAGGCCGTGGCCGCCCAGCTCCTCCCCGGGCGTGGCCAGCGGCTCCCCCGCGATGGTGTGCGCCGGGTCGGCGGCGCGTACGGGCACCCCGCCGAGCAGTTCGTGCAGGCGGCGCGAGCCGTCGGTGTGGTCGGGGTGGCCGTGGGTGATCAGCACCAGGCCGATCGGCCCCCGCGCGGCGATCGCCGCCAGGTGCCCCTCGTCGGCGGGGCCGGGATCGACCACGACGGCGTGCTCCTGGCCGGGGGCGCGCAGCACCCAGGTGTTGGTGCCGTCGAGCGTCATCGGCCCCGGGTTCGGGGCGCGCAGCAGCGTCACCCAACCCGGCAGCTCGTCGGCGAGCGCCGCCGCCGGCGCGGTGAAGTGCCCGGTCATGGCTGCGATCGTACGGCCCCGCCGGCCGCTCCCCGCGATCTTGCAGTTCCGGCTTCCGATACGTCCCTTTTCACGGCTTCACCGGGCACCAGGCGCAGGATCGCGGGGAGGCGGCGCAGGTCAGGCGACCTCGACGATGACATCGACCTCGACGGGGGCGTCCAGCGGCAGCTCGGCCACCCCGACGGCGCTGCGCGCGTGTCGACCGGCCTCACCGAAGACCGCGCCGAACAGGTCGGACGCGCCGTTGATCACGCCCGGGACGGCGGTGAAGCCGGAGGCGGCGGCGACGAAGCCGGTCAGCTTGACGACCTTGACGACGTTCTCCAGGCCGACCAGCGAGTCGATCGCGGCCAGCGCGTTGAGCGCGCACTGCTGGGCCAGGTCCTTGGCCTGCTCGGCGGAGACGCCGGCGCCGACCTTGCCGGTGGCGAGCAGCTTCCCCTCGACCATCGGCAGCTGCCCGGAGACGTAGACGTGCTGCCCGGACTGGACGGCCGGCACGTAGCTGGCCAACGGCGGGACCACCTCGGGCAACGCGTGCCCGAGCTCGGCGAGCTTCGCGTGCGGACCGTTGCTCATGCCGCCACCTCGCTGCACTCGGCGGCGTCACGAGACACCGACGCGCCGAGCAGAGTGATTCGCTCGCTCCGCTCGCTCATGCCTTCGGCCGCTTCAGGTAGGCGACGAGCTGCTCCGGGTTGGGACCGGGAACCACGGAGACGAGTTCCCACCCGTCCTCACCCCAGTTGTCGAGGATCTGCTTGGTCGCGTGGACCAGCAGCGGGACCGTGGAGTATTCCCACTTCTGCATAGGTGGAGGGCTCCCTTGGCTGGAGTTCGACTTCTCGACGCACAGCCTACGGTCCGGCCGACGGGCGGGGCGCGGGACGTTGCTCCGGGGGCGCCGGCACCTCCCCGCAGGGGCCGCCGTGCTCGTACGGCTGGGGGCAGCGGGAGCGGTCGGGCAGCAGCAGGTCGCAGAAGACCCGGTGCCGGTTGTTCTGGTCGTCGGTGCTGGAGACGGTGGTCTCGCCGGCGTCCAGTTCGCTGAGGAAGCTCAGCGAGGTGGCGACCGTCCCGGCCAGCGCGGTGGCCGCCCGCAGATTGGCGACCCGGATCGGCAGGTGGATGACGAAGCCGGGCTCCTCCTCGTCCCGGGACCCCGGGCCCGGCCGGGCGGGCACGCGCACCACCTCGACGGGCTCGGCGAGCCGCCGGTACGACCGTTCGTTGATGGGCAGGCCGACGCCGCCCTCGGCCTCCCCAGGGGAGCCGGGCCGCCGCGCCCGGTCGCCCGCCGGGAACTGGGCCCGAGGAGTGTTTTCCACGTCGCGCATGCCTTGCCTCCGGACGTCGTACCTGTTCAGGTCATCGCTTGCGGTTCCGGGCCCTCCGCCCGGCCCGCCCCCCGCGCCGCTGAGAACGTAGGTCCGTGGCGACAGCCGCGCCAACCGGACGCGCACATGCGATCACACAAAGTCACATATGCGACACACCATCGGTAAGGAACCTGACGGCACCCGCCGCCCCCCGGAGCGGGGAACCGACCGCTACCCTTCCGGTCGGACGGGCGCTCGCCGGCTCGCCGCCAGCTCGATCACGCTCGTCGTCCGGTCAGGCGACGACGCCGCAACCCGGGGGATGAGATGACCCAACCACCCAGCGGTGGCCCCGTCGGACCGCCGGCCGACCAGCCGGGCTCCCCGGCCGCACCCGGCCCGAGCCCCGCGCCCGGCCCGGCAGTCCCACCGGGCCCGGCGGCCCCGCCCGGCGCGGCCGTCCCACCCGGGCCGGCCGCCCCGCCCACCGGCCCCGCCGCCGCCCAGGACCCGTCGATCCCGCCGCCCCCGGCCGGGTACCCGCCCTACCAGCCGCCCGCCGCGCCCAGGAAGAAGCGCGGCGTGCTCATCGCCTCCATCGCCCTGGCCGTGATCCTGCTGCTCTGCGCCGGAGGTGGCGTCGTCGCCTTCCTGACGCTGCGCGACGCCGAGAACGGCGAGGGGGCCAAGGAGCCGACGGTCGCGGTGGACGAGTTCCTCAAGGCCGTCTACCAGGAGCGCGACGCGGACCGGGCGGCCGGCCTGGTCTGTTCCTCGTCCCGCGACGAGAAGAAGATCGCCGCCAAGGTCGCCGAGGTCGAGAAGCACGTCTCGGCCCACCAGAGCCCCCGGTTCCGGTGGAGCGCCCCGAAGGTGGACAACCAGACCGGCGACCGCGCCACCGTCACCACCAAGGTCACCATGACCACCGCCGACGAGAAGGTGGCCGACCAGGACCTGCGGTTCACCGTGGTGAAGAAGACGGGTTGGTGGGTCTGCGAGGTCGCCTGAGCCCAGGGCCTGGATAGGCTCGACGGGTGCGAGCAGCAGAGTCGCCGGCCGACCCGGCCGGCCCGGAGTGGCCGGCCCGCCTCCACGTCGTGACCGGCAAGGGCGGCACCGGCAAGACCAGCGTCGCGGCGGCGCTGGCCCTGGCGCTGGCCGCCGGCGGCCGGCGCACGCTGCTGGTCGAGGTCGAGGGGCGGCAGGGCATCGCCCAACTCTTCGGCACCGATCCGCTGCCGTACGAGGAGCGGCACCTGACCGACGCGCCGGGCGGCGGGGAGGTGCGGGCCCTGGCGGTGGACGCCGAGGAGGCCCTGCTGGAGTACCTCGACATGTTCTACAAGCTCGGCGCGGCCGGCCGGGCGCTGCGCAAGCTCGGGGCGATCGACTTTGCCACCACCATCGCCCCGGGCCTACGGGACGTCCTGCTCACCGGCAAGGTGAAGGAGGCGACCACCCGCACCGCCGGCCAGCGGCGCGCGTACGACGCGGTGGTGCTGGACGCGCCGCCCACCGGGCGGATCGGCCGGTTCCTCAACGTCACCGCGGAGACCGCCCGGCTCGCCAAGGTGGGCCCGATCAAGACCCAGAGCGAGGGGGTCGCCGCGCTGCTGCGCTCCCCGATCACCGCCGTGCACGTCGTCACCCTGCTGGAGGAGATGCCGGTCCAGGAGACGGTGGACGCGATCGCCGAGCTGACCCAGCTCGGCTTCCCGGTGGGGCGGGTGATCGTCAACGGCGCCCGGCCCCCGCTGCCCGCGGGCCGGGTGGTGGCCGCCGACGAGCTGGAGCGGGGGCTGCGCGCCGCCGGGCTGCCGACCGACCGGGACACCGTCGCTGGGCTCGCCGCCGAGGCGCGTGACCAGGCCGTCCGCCGGGAGCTGGAGGATTCGCTCCGCGCCGACCTGGTGGAGCTGGGACTGCCGATGACCGAGCTGCCGCTGCTGCCCGACGGGGTGGACCGGGCCGGCCTGGACCGGCTCGCCGCGACCCTCGTCCGGGCGGATTGACTCACACCTGCGACCGGCCCGGGCGCACGGACCGACCCGGCCCGATACGCTCGATTGGTGCCTTCCGAAGACGCGGCGCCGCAGCTGGACGTCGACCAGATCCTCGCCGATCCGGGCGTCCGGATCGTGGTGTGCTGCGGGGCGGGCGGGGTGGGAAAGACCACCACGGCCGCCGCGCTCGCGCTGCGCGCCGCGGAGCGGCACGGCCGGCGCACGGTGGTGCTCACCATCGACCCGGCCCGCCGGCTGGCCCAGTCGCTCGGGCTGACCGAGCTGGACAACACCCCCCGCCAGGTCAAGGGGATCGACGTCGAGGTCAGCGGCGGCGAGCTGCACGCCATGATGCTCGACATGAAGCGCACCTTCGACGACGTGGTGCTCCAGCACACCGATCCGGCGAAGGCGGCGGAAATCTTCGCCAACCCGTTCTACCAGGCCATGAGCTCGACCTTCGCCGGCACGCAGGAATACATGGCGATGGAGAAGCTGGGCCAGCTGCACGCCCGGGGCGAGTGGGACCTGATCGTGGTGGACACCCCGCCGTCCCGCTCGGCGCTGGACTTCCTGGACGCACCGGCCCGCCTGTCCCGCTTCCTCGACGGGCGGATGCTGCGGCTGCTGCTGGCCCCGGCGCGTACCGGCGGGCGGAGCATGTTCAGCCTGGTCACGGCCTCGTTCGGGATGTTCTCCAAGGTCGTGCAGAAGGTGCTCGGGGCCCAGTTGCTGACCGACCTCTCCGGCTTCGTCGCCGCGCTGGATTCGATGTTCGGCGGCTTCCGGCAGCGCGCCGAGCAGACGTACCGCATCCTCCAGGCGCGGGAGACGGCGTTCCTGCTGGTCGCGGCGCCGGAGCCGGACGCGGTCCGGGAGGCCGCCTACTTCGCGGGCCGGCTGCGCGAGGAGAAGATGCCGCTGGCGGGCCTGGTGCTCAACCGGGTGCACCGCCCGGCGGCGCCCGGGCTCGACGCGGCGGAGAGCCTGGCCGCCGCGGAGCGGCTGGCCGGCCTCGGCGGGCACGAGGGCACCGTCGACGTGCTGCGGGCCCACGCCGCGCTGGCCCGGCAGGCGGTACGCGAGCGGCAGGTGGCGGCCCGGTTCACCGAGGCGTTCCCGGCGGTGCCGGCGGTGTCGGTGACGGCGCAGCCCGCCGACGTGCACGACGTCGACGGGCTGCGGACGATCGGCGCGGCGATCAGCCGGCCGTGACGGTGCTCAGCCGGCGGTGGTGACGAGGATCTTGTCCTTGCCGGCCTTGTCCTTGGCGTTCTTCTTCATCGCGGCCTCGAACATCTTGCGCCAGCTCGCCACCTGGGGGTGACGGCGCAACAGCGCGCGGCGTTCGCGTTCGGTCATGCCGCCCCACACACCGAACTCGATCCGGTTGTCCAGCGCGTCGGCCAGGCACTCGTACCGAACTGGGCAGCTCCGGCAGATCCGCTTCGCCACGTTCTGTTCGGCGCCCTGTACGAACAACGCGTCCGGGTCCCCGTTCTGACACGCCGCCAGCGACGGCCAGTCAGTGATCATGCCCATCTGTACACGTCCCCCCTTGCAGTACCTACCGACCCCGTCGCGGACCAGCCGGCAATTCCCCCCGATCGCCCTGCCCGCCTTCCCCAAGGCGGCACGGACGACATGTGGCGCTGTCGCCGCCCCCATCATGCTCTGTAGTCGACTGATTACGCAACGTTGTCGGCGAAATCCATCATTCCGGACACTCCCGGCTTCCCGGGCTTCGCGACCGCCGGTTACCCCGTCGGGGTCCGTGAAAACGCTGCGAGCCTCCTCCCGCAGGAGGGAGACTCGGCGGCGGATTCACGCAACCACGCACCGGGGGTCGTGCGTTTAGCACAACGAGGTCGGCGCGCGCAGGAAATGGGGAAAGAACGCCCCGGCGCCCCTCGTTCCCTACTCGCGTACCCTGTCGAGGTGACCTGGATGCGGAAACGTGACCACAATGTGCTGACCAACGCCGCATCGCTACTCATATGTGGCCTGTTGGCCGGCGTGGTGGTCGCGGCGGCGGCCTTCCCCGCGGTGGCGATGTCCGGACTGGCCGCGAAGGCCGGCGCCGAGACCTTCGGCGCACTGCCCAAGGAGCTGACCGTGGCGCGCGCGCCGCAGATCAGCTACCTTCTCGCCTCCGACGGCAAGACCCCGCTGGCGACCATGTACGACGAGAACCGTCGCGACGTGAAGCTGGCCGACATCGCGCCCATCATGCAGAAGGCGATCATCGCCGCCGAGGACCACGACTTCTACAAGCACAACGGCGTGGACCTCAACGGCATCGCCCGGGCCTTCGTCAACAACCAGTCCAACGCGTCCAGCCAGCAGGGCGCCTCGACGCTGACCATGCAGTACGTCCGGCTCGCCATCGCGTACTCGGCGAGCCACCCGGCGGACGTGGTCGCGGCCACCGAGGACACCAGCGCCCGCAAGCTGCGCGAGATGCGCTACGCAATCCAGATCGACAAGGAGCTCTCCAAGGACGAGATCCTGGAGCGCTACCTCAACATCGCCGCGTTCGGCAACGGCGCGTACGGCATCTACGCCGCCAGCCAGGTCTACTTCAACAAGCCGCCGAGCAAGCTGAAGCTCGAGGAAGCGGCCATGCTCGCCGGCATGGTGAAGGCGCCGAGCACCAACGACCCGACCACCAAGAGCGGCCACGCGGCGGCCCTCGCCCGGCGCAACTACGTCATCCAGAACATGGTCGAGACCGGCGCCATCACCCAGCAGGAGGCGGACGCCGCGAAGGCCACCAAGCTCGTGGTCACCGGCAAGCGGGCCCCCAACGGCTGCGTCTCGACCAACGAGAAGGGCTGGGGCTTCTTCTGCGACTACTTCTACCGCTGGTGGATGGGGCAGGAGACGTTCGGCTCGACCTCGTACGACCGGGAGCGGCGGCTGAAGAGCGGTGGCTACACCGTCGTCACCACCCTGGACCCGCAGGCCCAGCGGGGCGCCGACAAGGCCGTCCGCAAGGCCAAGTCGGAGAAGAGCAAGGAAGCCGCCATGGTGGCGGTGGTCGAGCCGGGCACCGGCCGGGTGCGGGCGCTGGCGGTGAACCGCAACTTCAAGCTCGACGACCCGAAGAAGCCGGCCAACAAGGAGCACAGCGACCCCAAGCAGCGCAAGAAGGGCAAGCGCGGCAACTACCCGAACACCGTCAACCCGCTGCTCACCGGCGGCGACGGCCTCACGGGCTACCAGGCCGGCTCGACCTTCAAGATCTTCACCATCGTGGCGGCGCTGGAGAAGGGCATCCCGCTCGGCTACACGATCAACGCCCCGCAGACGTTCAAGTCGGAATACATCGTCGAGGCGGGCAGCCAGGCCGCCTGCCCCGGCACCAACAAGTACTGCCCGACCAACTCCGGCAAGAAGGCCGGCGGCGTGCAGAACATGTGGAGCGCCTTCGCCCAGTCGATCAACACGTACTTCGTGCCGCTCCAGCAGCAGGTCGGCGCGGAGAACGTGGTCGACGTGGCCAAGCGGCTCGGCATCCAGTTCCGGGTCAGCGAAGAGAACAAGTGGGCCAACAACAAGGACTACGCGCACGACTGGGGCGCGTTCACCCTGGGCGTCTCGAACACCACCCCGCTGGAGCTGGCCAACGCCTACGCCACCCTCGCGGCGGACGGTAGGTACTGCGAGCCCATCCCGGTGCAGGAGATCAAGGACCCGGAGGGCAAGAAGCTCGACATCGCCAACCCGCGTTGCGAGAAGCGGGTCAGCACCGAGGTGGCCCGCGCCGCCGTCGACGCCGCCCGCTGCCCGGTCGGTGACAACTCCTCCACCAGCAAGTGCGGCGGCAGCCGCACGGCCGCCGAGGTCAAGGGGGCCGTCGACGCGCCGGTGGCCGGCAAGTCCGGCACCACCGACTCGGAGAAGAGCGCAGCCCTGGTCGCGATGACCAGGCAGTACGCGGTGGCCGGCATCATGGCCGACCCGGACTGGCCGCAGACCAACGTCAAGATGAAGCACAAGCAGAAGGACGGCATCAACCCGCCGGTCTACGAGACGTTGAAGGCCGCCATGAAGGGCAAGGACCGGAAGAACTTCGAGCCCCCGGGCCAGAAGATCCGTGAGGGCGACCAGCGCCGGATCCCCGACGTGAAGTGCCTGGACCCGGAGCAGGCGAAGTCCCGGATCGAGGCGGAGGGCTTCGACGCGGTCATCTCCGACATCAAGGTCCCGTCGAGCTGCCCGGCCGGCAAGGCCGCCGGCACCAGCCCCGACGGCCGCACGATCAAGGGCGGCGTGGTCACCATCCAGATCAGCGTCGGCGCCGGCACCGCCCCGGGCACGACGCCCGACAACAACCGGCCGCCGACCAACCCCGGCCGACCGCCGGGCCGCCCCGGCGGCTGAGCCGGCCGGACGAACGCCACGGGCGGGCACCCCCGCGGGGGTGCCCGCCCGTTTCGCGTACGCGGGTCGGTACGGCCCGGTGCGGCCCGGTCAGAGGCCGAGCTGTCGGCGTACCTCGGCGGCGACCCGACCGCCCTCGGCCCGGCCAGCCACCGCCGCCTGGGCCGCCTTCATGGCCGGACCCATCTGCGACTTGCCGGTGAAGCCGCCCGCGGCGAGCGCCCCCGCGACCAGCTCGGTCAGCTCGGCGTCGGGGAGCTGCTTCGGCAGGTAGCGCTCCAGCACCTCGCCCTCGGCGACCTCCTTCGCGGCCTGCTCGGTGCGGCCGGCGTCACCGAAGGCGGTGGCGGCCTCCCGGCGCTTCTTCGCCTCCTTGGTCAGCACCGCGAGCACCTCGTCGTCGGTGAGCTCGCGCTTGGCCTTGCCGGCGACCTCGGCGGTGCCGACGGCGGCGAGCGCCATCCGCAGCGTGGAGGTGGTCAGCTCGTCGCGCGCCTTCAGGGCGGCGCGCATGTCGGCGGTCAGACGGTCCTTCAACGTGCTCATGGTCGGTGAAACTACCCTGAACGGCATGCGAAAGCGCACACTATTCCGGCTCGCGACCGGGACCGCCGCCCTCGGCGCGGCGACCCTGGCGTACGCGTCACTCGTCGAGCGCAACATGTTCACCCTGCGGCGGCACGACGTGCCGGTGCTGCCGGCCGACGCGGAGCCGCTGCGGGTCCTGCACCTGTCGGACCTGCACATGATGCCCGACCAGGGGCGCAAGCAACGCTGGGTGGCGTCGCTGGCCGCGCTCGACCCCGACCTGGTCGTGGTCACCGGGGACAACATGGCGCACCCCGACGCCGTGCCCGGCGTGCTGCGCGCCCTCCAGCCGCTGCTCGACCTCCCGGGGGCCTTCGTCTTCGGCTCCAACGACTACACCGGGCCGGTCTGGAAGAACCCATTCACCTACTTCCTGCCCGACCGGGAGTACGCGGAGGGCGTCGAGCTGCCGCACGAGGAGCTGCGCGACGTCTTCGTCGGCGCCGGCTGGGCGGACCTGAACAACACCCGCACCACCCTGAAGGCCGGCGGCCGGGTCGTCGAGCTGCTCGGGGTCGACGACCCGCACGTCGAACGGGACGACTACGACTCGGTGGCCGGGCCGGTGTCGCCCACCGCCGACCTGTCGATCGCGCTCACCCACTCCCCCGAGCCGGCCGTCCTCGACCGGATGGCCGCCGACGGCTTCGGGCTGATGCTCGCCGGGCACACCCACGGCGGTCAGGTCTGCGTACCGGGGGTGGGTGCCCTGGTCACCAACTGCGGGCTGCCCCGCTCCATGGCACGCGGCCTGCACCGCTGGCCCGGCTCCGACTCCTGGCTGCACGTCTCCGCCGGGCTCGGCACCCACCCGACCGCGCCGGTCCGGTTCGCCTGCCCGCCGGAGGCGAGCGTGCTCACCCTGATCCCCCGCTGACCCGTACGCCGGTGCTCCGCCGGGCCGCTGCCCGCGGCCCGGCGGCCGGCCGCGAGGGCTGGTGCGGCCCTGGGGGTACCGAGTTGGACCCCCGACCGGGGTGGGCTACTATTTGTCGGCACGCCTCGGGGTGTGGCGCAGCTTGGTAGCGCGCTTCGTTCGGGACGAAGAGGTCGTCGGTTCGAATCCGGCCACCCCGACCAGGTGAGAGGGCACATCCTATCGAAGGATGTGCCCTCTAGTGCTTCCTGAGTGACTAACGTTCCGGGGTGAGCGCGAAGATGCGATCCATCGCTACCGCGCCACTCAGCAGCACCGGCCGCAGTTGGTGCCGGTAGACCTTCTCCGTGACCGTGGTGCCGGAGTGACCGCACAGGTCGGCGATGTCCGCCAGGTGATCGATTTCGTGACCGGCGCCAACTCCGGACCGCGCTGACCGTACGTGGGAGACGGAGCGGCCGGCCGGGATCGGCCGGCCGCTCCGTCTCACCGGTTCACCAGGTGACCGGCAATTCGTGAACGCCGAAGAAAGCGCTCTCGTGTTTGTATGACAGCTCCTCCAGCGGCACGGTGCAGCGCAGGTCGGGGAACCGCCGGAACAGGGTCTCGAAGACGATCTCCAGCTCCGCATTGGCGATGTTCTGGCCGATGCACTGGTGGATGCCGTAGCCGTACGCCATGTGCCCGCGCGTCGAGCGATGAATGTCGAAGGTGTCCGGGTCCTCGAAGAAGTCCTTGTCGTGGTTGGCCGAGGCGGCGAGGAGATACAGACCCTCACCGGCCGCGATCCGTTGTCCCGCGATCTCGACGTCCTCCTTGGCGATCCGGGGCAGAACCAGATCGCCGACGCTGAGGTAGCGGAGCAACTCCTCGACAGCCTTGGGCCACAGGGCCGGATCGGCTTTCAGTTCGGCGAGCGTACCGGGGTGTTCCAGCAGGACCAGCGTGCCGAGGGCGATCATGCTGGCGGTCGACTCGTGCGATGCGTTCAGCACGCTCTGGGCCGCGCCGGCGAGCTCGGAATCCGCCAGCTCGAGTTCGGCCGGTGCATGCGCGAGTTTGGTGAGGATGTCGTCGCCCGGGTTACGGCGTTTCTCGTCCAACAGGGCGAGCATGTGGGTGCGCATCTCCATCACGATGGTCCGGAGTTCGTTCATCGTGCCGCTGCGCTCGAGCAGGACATTCGCTCGGGTCTGGAAGAAGTGGTGCTCGGACTCCGGCACGCCGAGAAGTTCGCAGGTGAGCACCGACGGCACCCGTAGCGCCACCAGTTTCACGAGGTCGGCGGGCTGGCCACTGTCCCGCATGACGTCCAGCGCATCGTCCACCATCCGCTGGATCCGCGGGCGCAGGGTCCGGATCTTGCGCATCGTGAAGTCGGGCATCAGCAGTTTGCGGTATATGCCGTGCTCGGGCGGGTCCATCCGGACGAACGACGAACGTCGTCCTTGCGGGTCCACCCCGGTAGCGCCGGCCAGGGGAATGCCCGGGATGGTGCTGTCGCTGCTGATCCGGGGGTCGGTGAGCGCGGCCTGGACGTCGGCGTACCGCGAGACCAGCCAGACGGTGCTGCCGTCGCGAAGCGTGGCCCGGGACACCGGTTCCGTCGAGCGCAGCGTCTCGTACTCCGGGGGTGGGTTGAAGGGGCACCCGGAGCGGCGCATCGGGAATGACGGCGGACTGTCGGCCGTGCCGGCCGGCACGGTGGGGCCCAACGTTGCCATGCTGACTCCTGTTCGCAGGTGACCGCGATGTGGGGTGATCTCGTCTGTTGCCGCGCTGACGAAACATAGGATCCGCCGTGGAACAAGCCGGTAATCACCGGGTAAGCAACGTGGATCGGCGAATGCGGCCGCCATCGGCTTCCCCGATAGGGTTCCGTGAGGGGTGGGGCCCGTTCCCCCGATTGATTGCCGTCGAATGGCGTGGCGTCGAGATCCTGTTTCCGGACGTCATTCGCCACCGAAGTGTCGAGGAGGGGCATGGCGATGGGTCATCTCGCAGACGACAACCTCGTGGATGTTGTCCTGGAGGGCGGTCCGGCGGACCTTCCGCCCGAACGTCGCCTGCTCAAAGCCGTGGCTGCCGGCGAGAGGTCGAAGATCGAGCACTACGGCGGCTACGAGCATTTCGAACGCCAGACGGGCGCCGATCCCGCGGACGACGGCCCGATCGCCTTCCGCTGGACGATGCGTACCCGGATCGCCGAATAGCGGCCGCGAGCATTTCCGACGTCGGGGTGAGGGAGGAAGTCATCGTGCGTTCGGACGAGTCCTGGGAAAAGACCGGCTGGCGGGTCGCCGTGGACCGGAACCGGCGTACCGGGTCGAGCATGTGCGAAAGTGTCGCGGCCGGGCACTTCGCCGGCTGGCTGGCGTTCCTGCGGTCGTTGACCGCCCGCGGCCTGTCCG
The DNA here is from genome assembly GCF_003664255.1 of Micromonospora sp. M71_S20. Taxonomy (NCBI): domain Bacteria; kingdom Bacillati; phylum Actinomycetota; class Actinomycetes; order Micromonosporales; family Micromonosporaceae; genus Micromonospora; species Micromonospora sp. M71_S20. Next base: position 185,373 of record NZ_RCCV01000005.1, read on the forward strand.
ACGTCCGTCTGGTCATCTCCGACGCCACGCCGGCCTCGTGGCCGCCATCGGCGCCGCCCTGCCCGGCGCCTCCTGGCAACGCTGCCGCACCCACTACCTGCGCAACCTGCTCACCAAAGTTCCGAAGTCCGCACAGCCCTGGATCGCGACCCTGGTGCGCACGATCTTCGACCGCCGCACCGACGTCGTCGGGATCTTCCCCAACCGGCCGGCGATCATCCGCCTCGTCGGAGCCGTCTTGGCCGAACAAACCGACGAGTGGACGAAGGCCGCCGCTATATGGGCCTGGAACCACTCGCCAAAGCCCGCCTGATCACCGTCGAACCCGACCAACACGAAACCGACCAGACCGACCCCGCCCCGATCGCCGCATAGCATCAGACCGGATCCCGCGATGGCCGTCTCTTACACCACCAGCGCGGACGTGACCCGCCCGGCACGTGCTCACCGACGCGGGCCGCCACCAGTTGGCATAGGCCAACAGATTGGGCCCTGTCTCCCAGCGAGGTTCAGGTTGGCTTGCGGGCTGCTCTCTCGACTTCCTGTAGGACCAGTCCAAGAGTCTGTGAGCGGCGGTCTGCTGGCAGTGTTGCCCAGGCTCGTCGGGCGTAGGCGAGCCCTCCGGACCGATCTCCGGACTTGCTCATCATGAGGGCGCGGTGTAGCTCGATATGGGTGGCGAACCGGGTCAGCGCTGGCGGTCGGAGTCGGTCGGCGTCGGTCTGGGCCTGTTCGCCGGGGCCGACCATGCCGAGTCGGGCGTAGAGCATCGACCGGAAGGTAGCCATTCGCCAGGCGGGTACGGCGGCGTCGGAGATCTCCCCGTCTGGTGAGGCAGCTAGATCGAAGATCCGTCGTGCGTCCTCATCGGCCGTGATGGCTCCGCCGATGTCGCCTCGTCCGGCGGCGACGTGTGCGCGGGCCATCAGTGCCTGGAGGCGTCCGAGCGATGGCCGGTCGGACAGGGCGATGGCTTCGTCGGCGTACCGCTTGGCGACGGGCAGGGCCGCGCCTTCGTAGGCCAGGGCGATGGCGGCCCGGCCGCGTACCCAGACCCGGACGGTGAGGTCGTCGGAGCGGTCGGCGGCAATCCGGGCGGTGTCGTACCAGCCGATCGCCTCGGTCGGGTCCTTGGTCGTCTTGCCGTAGGTGGTGAGCGCGCGGGCGGCGGTCGCCCACATGGTCGGGGAGTCGAGCTGCTGTTGCAGGACGACGAGGTCACCGGCGAGCCGGGTCTGGAGGTTGTCGGCACCGATCTCCATGTAGTCGCGGCCGTACTGGTCGACCCGGTCGCGCCAGCGGTCCTCGCTGTCGCGGCGGCCGGCGAGGGCGGCGGTGAAGCCGGACCGGATCAACTCGTTGGCCGCGATCGGGCCGATTGTGGCGGCTTTGAGGAGGTGCCTGCGTCTCACGTCCGGGTCTCCCAACGCTCGCCCGTAGGCGAGCACGATGTCCGGCGTCGCGGTCCGGCGTCCCGCCTCGACGTTGCTCAGGTGCGATGCCGAGTAGCAGGTACGGGCCGCGATGGAGGCCAGCGTCACGCCGGCTTCAGTACGAGCCTGCCTCAGTTGTGCGCCGAGGTCATCCATCGGATCCCCTGTGAAAGGTCCTGAAAGCATCGAGGCGCTTCCGTGCGTAGCCGTGCGGTCACAAGAGTAGTTCCCAGGCGCGGCCGGTGCGGTCGGTGTGAGAACCAGGCCTGGTCGCGTCGCCAGCCGGCGCGGCGGCATCGGTCCTTCCAAGAGCAGTGCCGCCGCGCCCCTTCTCGCAGTGGAGGCGGGAATGAGCGACGACGCTCCAGCCGAGAGCCGAGGCGAGCAGATCCAGCAGGCGGAACAGGAAGCGGCGCGACGGCGGATTCTCGCGCAGGCTGTGGCGGATCGAATACCAGCCGAGGAGACGACCCGGGCTGTACCGGATCGGCGGTGGCGTCGTGGACGGCATTGAGTTGTTGCCGGTGGGTCGGCGGGTGGCGTACTGGCGGGGGCGGCGCAAGCTGTCGCAGCAGGTGTTGGCGGATCGGTTGGGTAAGTCGAAGAGCTGGGTGGACAAGGTCGAGCGGGGCGTGCGTTCGCTGGACAAGGTGTCGACCCTTCAGGAAATCGCCGCCGTACTGCGCATCGACACGGCGGTGCTGCTCGGCCGGGACATCCAGCCGACCGAGGCTGCCGAGCGTGTCGAGGGTGTGGAGCGGATCCGGGCGGCTCTGTCGACGTACGAGATTGCGTTGGAGCGCCCGGCGGCCCACGGTGTGCTGCCGGTCGACCGGTTGGTGCGGCAGGCCGCACACGTGTGGACGACCTTTCAGCACGCCCGCTACCCGCAGGTGGTCGACCTGGTGCCGGGGCTACTGGCCGAGGCGCAGCGCACCCATACCCGCGACCCCGGCGCCGGACGGGTGCCGCTGGTGGAGGCGTACCGGGTGACCGGGTCGGTGTTGGTAAAGCTCGACGCCCCCGACGTGGCGTGGCTGGCCGTAGACCGGGCGATGCTCGCCGCCACCGGCGACCGGGTGCTGGTGGCTGCGGCTGCGGTGCAGCTCGGGCAAGTGTTGCGTGCCTCGGGCCGGGCGCGGGTGGCGAAATCGGTGATGCTGAGCGCCGCGTACCGCATCGCGCCACCGGTGAGCGATGCCGGCGACCCGGCGGAGCTGTCGCTGTGCGGGACGTTGTTGGTGCAGGCCGCCTTGGCCGCCGCCCGTGACGGGGACGACCGGGCCGCCGTCGACCTGGTTGACGAGGGCGGCGAGATGGCGGCGCGGGTGGGCGACGGGCACGACCACTATCGGACCGGGTTCGGGCCGACGGCGGTGGAGTTGGCCCGCATCGCCGTGGCGGTGGAACGGGGCGACGCCGAGGAGGCCGTGGCGCGGCACGGGAGGGTGACCGTGCAGGACGGGTGGCGGTGGCTCAGCGTCGAGCACCGCGCCGCGTACCTCATGGATGTCGCCCGCGCCTACCTACACACCGACGACCCGGTCGGCGCTGGGCGGGTCCTGGTGGAGGCCGACCGAATCGCGCCAGCCGAGATCCGGCAGCGGCCAGCCGGCCGCGACATTGTCGCCCAGGTCGTCCGGGAGTCCGCCGCCCCGACGACGCTCACCCACCTCGCCGCGGCCCTCGGGGTGGGCTGAGCGGCGACCGCGCCGTTCCTGTCCCTGGCGCAGATCCGCAACCGACTGGTCCTCACCGCCCGAGCCATCCTCCGCCACCACCGACCCGGACCCGACGGACGCTGCCCGATCTGCCGAACCGCAGGCTGCCCCGTGGCGACCGCCGCCCGAAACGTCCTCCGTAGCGCCGAGGAAGTACAGCAGCGGAGTACAGCAACCGAACCGACCACACCCGACCGGGACGATCCCCAGCAGGCCGGCTGACCTCGGACGACACCCGATCCGACCGCCCCGCCGACAGTTCGGGACGAAGAGGTCGTCGGTTCGAATCCGGCCACCCCAACCAGAGGTAAGAGGGCACATCCAGTCGATGGATGCGCCCTCTCGTGCCCCGCACAGGTCGGCGACACCCTCCAGCCTCACAGCGCCTACTGCGCGCTACGCCCTTCCTGTTGCTACAGATCTTGAATGGTCAGGTTGTGTCGGGTTCGAGTGTCAGTCCGGTGTGAGCGAGGAACCCGTCGAGTAGGTCGGTGCGGTACTGGATGCTCTTGAGTCGGTTCTTGATGATCGCGAGGAGGTGGTCGACGCCGGTGACGGCGAGGTTGCCGATGCTGCGTTTGAGGTGGGACCGCACTGCCTCGGTTGGGTTGAGGTCCGGGGCGTAGGCCGGTAGCCGGATGACGGTCAGCCAGTCCCGGGCGTCGATCATCTGCCGCATGGCGGCGGAGACGTGGGTGTTCAGGTTGTCCCAGACGCACACGATCGGGCCGCCGAGCTGTTGGTGGGCGGCATCCAGCAGGGCGATGTAGTCGCGTTCGCTGAAGCTACGGCGCTCGTTCTTGCGGCCCCGGTGCACGATCGTCCGGTAGATGAACCGCGACCGCTGGCCGGGCCGGTAACAGGTCAACCCGGCGATCGAGACGCGACCGGAGCCCTTGCCGGAGACCGGGACCACGGGGGTGTGGCCGCGTCGTCCCCAGGTCCGCGCCTTTGGCGGGCGCAGCGTCTGACCGGCCTCGTCCTCGAAGACCAGCCACGCCTGCCGCTGCGCCGCTACCGTTTTCCCGCCGGCCACGTCTCCCGCCGCCAGGTGACGATCGCCGTCTCGTCCCGCTCGACCGCACGATGCGTGGGCACCTGCACCGACCAACCCAACCGGTACATGATGTTCGCCGTCCCGCGCAGCGTGTACCGGGTGCGAAACATCCGAGCGATCAGGTCCGACACCCGAGCCAGGGTCCACCGCTGATCACTATCGAAGCCGTGCGCCGCCGGGCCCTCATCCAGGGCATCGGCCAGCCGCCGCAGCCGCCCCTCATCCAGCCGGCACCGAGACCCACCAGGCCCTTTCGACGCCAGAGCCTGCTCACCACCGGCCTGCCACCGTTTACGCCAGCCGTACACCGCGGTCTGCGACACCCGCAGCCGACGCGCGATCTCCGGCACCGACACGTCCTGGGCGAACCACCCCGCCGCCTGCCGTCGTACCGCCTCACGCTTCGCCCGCCCCCGCGCGGACAACCCACCTCCATCGGGATACCTCATCCCATCGATCTACCCCAGCCCAAGGCCATCAGGCAGACCACTTCGGACGAACCTGGCCATTCAAGATCTGTAGCAGGTCGGCGAATCCATGATGCGAATCTTGTCTACCGTCCAGAAACCCGTGGGATTCGTCGAGTTGTTAACGTAGGTGCTGGGGTGAAGACAGTAGGTGTAGCCGTTGGTGTAATGCAGCAAGGCTCCGTCGTCATTCCGGGAGTTGTATACGTAGTAAGACCCGTAGGCGCCAGAGCTCAGGTTCTGGTAACTGCCGGTGATGTCCTGGTAGGCCGCAGTCCAGTCCCTCGCGGTCCAGTTGGCCTGGGTCTTGTAGAAGCAGACCTGCGGGTAGCCGCATCCGTAGGCCGTGCCGGCGGGGCCGACGTCACCTGCGATGGCGGGTGAACTCGAGCCGATTGCCGCAGAGACGACCGCAAAAGCTGTGGTCAACCCGGCTGCGAGAAGCTTCTTTACGCCCATTGTCCGGTGCACTCCTTGCCGTAGGGGCCGCAACAACACACAAGTAGCCGTGCGACTGCGTGGCGTAAAGGGCAAAGACGCCCGGACGGTCAGGTAGAGACATTGATCACAACCTTTGGTTACCTGCGACAGATCCCGTCGGATACCAGCGTAGTGACTAAAGGCGCAGGTCAATCAGTTCCACGTCGGCAGCGCGACGACGTTCGATCGAAAGACAGGCCGGCGAGCTCCGTGGCCGGCTGATCGCCCGCATTTCCATGCGGGGCTTGACCTATTTGTTCCGCCCCGAAAGCCGTTCGACCGCGCCCATCCGTCGCGTTCGATGAGATGCAGCGGCGAGGAACAGCAACCGTGTCGGCGCGCGCTCAGTCCTGTCGCTCAGTCGTGTCGCTCGGTGCGCGCGATCTCGGCGAACGCGGCGGCCAGGTAGCCGTCGAGGGGCCGGCCGGTGACGGCGAGCAGGTCGGCGACGAGCAGCGGCGCGTGCCGCGCCACGGCGGGCGGGTCGGGCGGCGACTCGTCGCCGTCCGGGTCGTAGACGCCGAGGGCGCCCGCCAGCAGGACGAGCACCACGTGCGGTTCGACGTCGGGCCGCCACTGCGCGGCGTCGCGGACGCAGCCCTCGAGCACCTGACGGACGTCGTCGCCGTCCAGGCCGTCCGGGTGGGTCTCCTCCAGCAGCAGCCGGACCACCGCGCCGAGCACCAGGCCCGACCGTTCGGCCGCCGCGAGCCGGGCCACCGCGACGTCGTACGCCTCGGGTGCACGCTCGCGCGCGGCGGCGACCGCGTCGGTGGCGGCGGTGGCGATCTCGCGGGCCGGTGCGGGCAGGTGTCGCCAGGTGGTGGTCATCCCGACCAGGATCGCAGAGAGGTACGACGCCCCGCCGGCACGCTCCCGGTGTGACACCGCGCACACGGTGAGCGGCAAACTCCGAGCGAAAAGGTCTCGCGCTGCGTCACACCCAGAGCACAGAATCGGGGGATGCTCAGTCGCGCCCTGCCCCGCCGTCCGGAAGCCCGGCGGATGCTCATCGGCACGCTGTTGTCGGCGATCGGGCGCGGTCTCACCCTGCCGTTCCTGTTCATCTACCTGACCGACGTCCGGGGTCTCACCGACACCCGCGCCGGCCTGGTGATCGGTTGGTACGGCGTGATCACGCTGGCGCTGTCGCCGATCGGCGGCACGCTCATCGACCGGTTCGGCGCCCGCCGGATCCTGCTGACGGGCCTGGTGATCGAGGCGGTCGGCACCGGGTCGCTGGCGCTGGTCGACTCGAGCGCCTCGGCGTTCGGGGTGATGACGCTGGTCGCGATGGGCAGCTCCGTCATCTGGCCCGGGCAGAACACGATCCTCGCCTCGCTCACCGACGCCGACGAGCGGCAGCGGGTCTTCGGGCTGAACTTCGCCCTGCTCAACCTCGGCATCGGCCTCGGCGGCCTGACCTCCGGCGCGATCGTCGACACGACCCGCGCGGTCACGTTCCAGACGATCTACGTGCTCGACGCGATCAGCTACCTGATGCCCGCGCTGATCCTGCTCACCCTGCCGCACGTGGGCCACCGACTCGCCGCCGCAGCGGCCGCGGACCGGACGTCGGCCGGCGGCTACCTCACCGTGCTGCGCGACCGCCCGTTCCGGCGGCTCGTCATCTTCGGCCTCGTCCTGACCACCTGCGGCTACGCGCAGATCGAGGTCGGTTTCACCGCGTACGCCGTGCGGGTGGCCGAGGTGACGCCGCGCGTGGTGGCCTGGGCGCTGGCCGGCAACACGGTGATGATCGTGCTCTCCCAGCTGCTGGTGCTGCGGCGGATGGAGGGGCGCAGCCGGACGGGCGGGCTGGCGGTCGTGGGCGCGGTCTTCGCGATCGCCTGGCTGGTCCTGGGTGCGGGGGGCGTGGTCGGCCCGAGCAACGCGCTGATCGCCGCCCTCTGCGTCGTGGCCTGCTCGGCGATCTTCGGCTTCGGCGAGACCCTGCTGTCGCCGGTGATGCCGGCGCTGACGAACGCGCTCGCCACGGACGCGCTGCGCGGCCGGTACAACGCCATGAGCTCGATGATCTTCGGCATCAGCGGAGTGATCGGCCCCGTCACGGCGGGCCCGCTGCTCGGGGCGGCCGACGGCCGGATCTGGGTCGGGGTGGTCGTCAGCGGCTGCCTGGTGGCCTCGCTCATCGCGCTCTCCCTGCGCCGGCTGCTCACGCCGGCCCAGGACGGCCGCGCGCCGGCCGCCCCGCCGGCCGCCGAACCGGCCCCCGCGCAGGCCTGACCACCGGACGGAGAACCCGGCCCCGGCCCGGCCACCGGACGACGACGGGCCCCGGAGCATTCGCTCCGGGGCCCGTCGGTACTTACCGCTGCCGTCAGGCGGTGGGAACCTCCGTGGTGGTGCGGATGCGGTCCAGGGCCGGCGCCGAGACCGGGGACTCGGCGGTCAGGTAGGCCACGAACGCGTCCAGGTCGATCATGCCGGTGACTGCGTTGGTGCCGCCGGTGAGGACGGTGAAGCCGTCGCCGCCGCCGGAGAGGAAGTTGTTCACCGTCACCCGGTACGTGGCGTCGGCGGTGACCGCCACCCCGCCGAGGGTGAGGCTGCCCCGGACGACCCGGGTGCCCGTGCAGGCGTCGGCAACGGTGCCGGTGGTGCCGGCCGGGTCGACGACGTACCGGACGGTCGACGACGGGTAGAGCGTCCGGCCGGTGACGAACTGCTGCTCCAGCATGCAGTAGAGCTGCGCACCGGTGAGGTCGAGCGTCACGAGGTTGTTGCCGAACGGCTGCACCGTGAACGCCTCCTCGTAGGTGACCGGGCCGGCGTCGAGGTCGGCGCGTACGCCACCGGGGTTCATGAAGGCCGCGACGGCGCCCTGCTCGTCGTCAGTGGCGGCGAGCTGCGCGTCGGCGATCACGTTGCCCAGCGGGGACTCGCCCAGGGTCGTACCGAAGAGGGTCTCCTGGGTCTTCTTGATCTCCGTGGTGGTCTGGCCGACCTCGCGGCCGGCCACCGGGCCGAGCACGGTCTTGTAGCGGTTGATCAGGTCGGTCTGCGCCCGGTCCGGGGCGACGTCCCGGGTGACCACCACGTTCTCGGCCTTGGCGCTGATCACGTCGCCGGTGCGCCGGTCGATGGAGAGGTCGATGTCGGTGACCAGGCGGCCGAAGGAGCTGGCGCTGGTGACCAGCTTGCCGTTGATGTCGCAGTTGTACGCCTGGTGGGTGTGGCCGCTGACGACGACGTCGATCGACGGGTCCATCCGGTTGGCGATGTCCACGATGGGGCCGGAGATGCCCTTGCAGTCGTTGATGCCGCCGGTGGCGTCCTGGGTGCCGCCCTCGTGCAGCAGCACGACGATGGTCTCGACGCCCTGGCGGCGCAGCTCGCGGGCGTACCGGTTGGCGGTCTGCGCCTCGTCGGCGAAGGTCAGACCGGCGACGCCCTGCTGGCTGACGATCCGCGGGGTGCCCTCCAGCGTCATGCCGATGAAGCCGACCTTGACGCCCTGCACCTTGTGGATGGCGTACGGGGCCAGCAGCGGCTGGCCGGTCGCGGTCTTGAAGGCGTTCGCGGAGAGGTACTGGAAGCCGGCGCCCTCGTACGGGGTGCCGTCGACGCAGCCGTCGACCGGGTGGCAGCCGCCGTTCTGGATGCGCAGCAGCTCGTCGGCGCCCTCGTCGAACTCGTGGTTGCCGACGCTGGCGTAGTCGAGCCCGGCCAGCGAGAGCGCCTCGATGGTCGGCTCGTCGTGGAACGCGGCGGAGAGCAGCGGGGAGGCGCCGATCAGGTCGCCGGCCGCCACGGTGATGGTGTTCTGCTCCTTGGCGGCGCGCTTGCGCAGCTCGGCGAGCTGGGTGGCGAGATATTCGGCCCCGCCGGCGGGCTGCCCGGCGATGGTGCCGTTGGTGGTGCCGGACGGCGGTTCGAGGTTGCCGTGGAAGTCGTTGAGGGCGAGCAGCTTGACGGCGACCGGCTTCGGGCCGGCGTCCGCCTGGTCGGGGGTGGTCGTGACCGCGCCGAGGGCGGTCACGGCGAGCGCGGTCAGGCCGATGGCGGCCCGGCGCATCCCGGGGTTGGACATGGAACTCCTCGTGGGAAGCCGGCGCGGGCACCCGGATGACGGTCAACCCGGGGGCTGGCCGCGCCGTCGGCAGTGTTCGGTCGTGGTGACGCCGGTGGGGGATCGTCGCCGCGTCGCCGACAGCCTCTCATCGCCGCCCGTCCCCGTCGACCGGGGCGTGCCCCCGGAGCTGGGCATACCCGCGACCGGGGGGCAGGTCCGGACGGGCGTTTCCGACATGCCCGGCAGTGCCGCCGGCCCCGGTCGCCCGGGGCCGGCCGCCCGCCTCAGCAGTACGTGTAGCTGCCCTTGCTCCCCCACGAGCAGGAGTCGATCAGGGTGCCGGACGAGTTGCGCAGGTACGCCTTGTCGCCGGTGTTGTTCCAGATGTAGGCGCCCGAGCCCCAGTAGCGGTGGGTCGAGCTGTTGGTGCCCTTCCCGGTGTGCACGAAGACGCTGGCGCCCGGGGCCAGCCGGAAGTCGCCGGAGAACTTGTAGACGTGGTTGGACTGGTCGCGCAGCGTCCAGTACTTCAGGTTGACGGTGGTGGAGCGCCGGTTGGTCAGCCGGATGTACTCGGCGTTCAGGCTGGAGTTCGAGCGGTTGTCGGCGCCCGGCGAGTTGTAGTAGGCCTTGGTGATCTGGACGGCCGGGGTGGCGGCCTGGGCCGGGCCGGCGGCGGTCAGCGACACGCCCACCGTGACGCCGAGCGCCACCGCGAGACCGATCAGCCTTCTCCTCATGCGATTCCCCCACACAGACGGCCGGTCGTGGAGCCGGCGGATGAGCCGTGCTCACGCACGGCCGGCCGAGGTTATCGATCTGCGGTGGTGATTGTGGACGGTGAAACGGCCGCCTCGGGCAATTGGGTCCGCCCGGTTGACCCGCTGCCGGCCGGCGGGACGTGCGCCGTCGTCCGACCGACCGCCGGGGTGCCCGGGCGGCGCATTACGGTCACCGAGCGTCCCGTCCCCGCGCGGCGTTCGGCGCCCGGGGCCGTACGGTGCGTCGGTCAGCCCGGCACCTCGCGCCGGTCCGTCCCGGCGATCAGCGCCGCGACGGCCGCCGCGTCCCAGGCGCCGGCGACTCCCGGGCGGGCCAGCAGGTAGCGGGCGATCCGGTCGGCGTCCCAGCCGTGCGACTCGCGCAGGCCACGGGCGATCATGTCGAGGTAGGCCGGGGCCGGGGCCCGCCACCGCACCTCGGACGCCGCCCACGGGGCGGTGAAGGTCAGCAGCGGGAGCCCGTCGAGCCGGCCGGGGCAGAGCAGGGTCTCGTACCGGCCGGGGCCGAGGGTGGCCCTCCCGGTGGCGACGGCCTCCGCGATCAGGCCGGCATCGGCGCCGGGTTCCCGGTACATCTCCTGGGCGGCCACGTCGGCGAACTGCCCGACGTCGAGCAGGTAGGCCCGGGCCGCCGCCTCGCCGGGGAGCGCCGGGTCGTAGAACGCCATCCCGCCGGTCCACGCCCGGGACTCGCCGGCGAAGTAGACGCCGCCGGGCAGCGACACCGGCACCGTACGCCTGGGTGGTCGCGGGTCCCGGCAGCCCGGGTACGTCCGCCGCCCGCCGGGCGGGCAGCCCCCCGCCAGGTAGAAGCCGAGCCGGGCGGCGTGCATGTTCGACCCGTACGCGACGTACCAAACCTCGCCCACCGCGACCGACCGGTCCGGGCGGTCAGAAGCCGCAGGTCATGCCGGCGGCGTGGCTGGCCTGCACCAGGTGCGTGACGCAGCCGCTGCCGGTGACCCGGTGCAGCAGGAAGCCGGTCGGCTCGACGACCCAGCCGAACTGGTCGTCCGCGCTGGTGGTGAGGGAGCTCTGCCGCCAGGTGCTCGGCGCGGTGGTGAGCACCGTGCCGGCGAAGTTCACGGTGACCGGGCGGTGGACGTGCCCGGCGACCACCCGGACGACGTGCGGATGGCGGGCGACCACCTCGGCCAGCTCGTCGCCGTCGGTCAGCCGGATGTCGTCGAGGAACGGGATGCCGACCGGTGCCGGCGGGTGGTGCAGGCAGACCACGGCCGGCACCTCGGGTCGACCGGCCAGCACCCCGTCCAGCCAGCCGAGCTGGTCCTCGCCGAGGCAGCCGGCGCCGTCCCCGCCCGGCATCAGGGAGTCCAGCACCACGACCGTCGCCTCCGGGTGGTCCACGTGGTAGTGCGCCGAGAAGCCGCCGCCGAGCCACGGCGTGCCCCCGAACGCGTCCAGCAGCGACTCCCGGTCGTCGTGGTTGCCGGCGACCAGGTGCACCGGCAGCGGAAACCGGCCGATGACCTCGCGCAGCGTCGCGTACTCGTCGGGGCGGCCGCGGTCGACCAGGTCGCCGGTGATCACCACGCAGTCGGGCCGGGGGTTCAGCGCCAGCACCCGGCCCAGGGCGCGGCGCAGGCCGGCGGCCGGCTCGGCGGCGAGCACGCCGGTGGTCAGGTGCGGATCACTGAGCTGGGCGATGAGCATCGGTGCCTCCACTCGACCGGGACCCTCACGCTATCGCCGCGAGCCCCGGCGCGCGGCCCGCCGAACCCACAGGCCCTGTCCACAGCCTGTGGATGGCACATGTGTACGAAAGCGGGGACGATCTTGATCGCGGGTGGTCCCCGCGCCGCCCTGAGTACGCTTGATCGCGGGCCCGCCCGCCGGTCGCAGCCCTCCCTACCTGGAACGACGTGCCGAGTGGATCACGAGCGAGTCATCCGTGACGTCACGGTCCGCCTCCCCATGGCGTCGACCGTCGTGGAGGCGTGCCGGTGGACGGTCACCGCGCTCGCCCGCCACGCGCCGGCCACCATCTCCGTCCTGCTGCACGTCCACGACCGGCTCCGCTGCGTCGCGGCCACCGGCTCCTGGCAGGTCTTCTCCACCGTGCCGCCGAAGACCGGGATCGTGGGCCGGGTGTACGCCTCCGGCGAGACCGCCGTCGTGCCCGACGTCGTCGCCGACCCCGACTACATCCCGGTACGCCCCGACGTCACCGCCGAGGTGTGCGTACCGGTGCTGGACCCGGCGGGCCGGCCCATCGGGGTGCTGGACCTCCAGTGGTGCGGCCCGACCGACCTCGCCCCGTGGCGCGACACCGCCGAGCGGCTGGCGGCGCGGCTCGGGGCCCGGATCGTGGCGCTCGGCGGGCCACCTGCGGAGAGCCGCAGCGAGAAGCTGCTGCGGCACGCCGCCGCGCTGACCTCCGCGTCGACGGAGTGGGACCTGTTCGCCGCCGCGATCGCCGCCGCCCGGGACGTGTCCACGCTCTCCGCGGCGGTACTGGTGCTCGCCGGCCCGGACGGACCCCGCCTGGGTACGCCGCCGGCGACCCCGGGCGACCTGGAGGCCCGGATCCGGGCGGAGCTGGCCGAGGCGGACCCCGCCGCGCTGGACGGGCTGGTCGCCCGCGCCCACCGCCACGGCGTGGGCTACACGCTCGGCGAGGCGGGACACCCGCCCGTCCCCGACCACCGGCCGCTGACCCGGGCCGGGGTGCGCACCCTGGTCGCGGTGCCGGTCGGCCGGCCCGACGACGGCGGGGTGCTGCTGGTGGCCGACGAACGGCTGCTGCGCCCCGACCCGACCACGGTCAACCTGTTGGAGCTGCTCGCCGGCCAGGCGTGGAGCTGCCTCGACCGGCTGCGTACCCTGGCCCGCCTGCGCGAGCAGGCCAACTCGGACCCGTTGACCGGGCTGCGGCACACGGGGCCGTTCGGCCAGCGCATCGCCGTGGCCACCCCGGGGCGTACGGCCCTGCTGGCGATCGACGTGGACGGCTTCAAGGCCGTCAACGACACGTACGGCCACCAGGCCGGCGACCGCGTGCTCGTCCGGCTGGCCCGCGCCCTGGAGGCTGCGCTGCGGCACGGCGACGAGCTCTACCGCATCGGCGGCGACGAGTTCGTGGCGGTGATCGAGGTGAGCCGCCCCGACGAGGCGGTCCGGATCGCCGAGCGCCTGGCCGAGGCGGCGAGGCGGATCGGCCGCACGATCAGCGTCGGGGTGGCCCTCCCCCGCCCCGGCGAGTCACCCGAGGCCACGCTGCGCCGCGCCGACCAGGCGCTCTACGCGGTGAAACGCCAGGGCCGCGACGGCGTCCGCCTGGCCCCCGCCTGACCGCCTCCGTCCGGTCACCGCCGGCGGCGGGCGACGTTCACCGACTTCTGCTCGTTCGGGGACATCTCGCCCCGGGCGACACCGGCGTGCCACCGGGTGTGCAGCGCGGTGTCCGCGATCCACGCCCCGCACCGGTGGCAGACCTCGACGTCCTTCGGCCGCCGCCCCGCGGGCAGCAGTTCCCCGCCGGCGTTGTCGGTCCCCGTGAGCGGGTTGGCCTCGTTGTCGGCGAGCATCCAGAGCCGGTGCCAGGTGGTCTTGATGTCCTCCCGGGAGACCCCGAGCGCGAGCAGCAGCTCGGTCAGGTTCTCCCACTTCGGTGGCTTCCTGGCGGTGAAGATGCGGCTGATCGTGGAGGTCGACAGGCCGATGGAGGTGGTCCGGATGATCGTGCGGTAGGACGGGTTCCCCGCCTGCCGGTAGGTCAGCTTGAGTTGACGGACGAGTTCGGTGAGGTGCGGGCTGCCGGTCTCGGAGCCCGGGCCACCACGCCCGGCGTTGTTCGTGTTCGTGGACATCGGCGGCGCGCCGTCGTCGCCGGTGCCGGACCCGCGTCCGGCACCGGCGCGCTTCGTCGGCGCTACACCCCCCACCGAGGGCCAGGCGCCCCGAGCAGCCAGGTGGAGACCCGGCTGGCGACGACGCCGGTCAGGCAGACCGCCAGCGCGACCTCGGTCGGTGGCCGACCGGTCAGCAGCACCGCACCGGCGAGAACGGCGACCGCCGCGGTCACGAGGGCCGTCGGCAGCGGTCCGTGGACGCCGACGGTCCGGCGTGCCACCTCGCCGGCCAGCAGGACGATCGCACCCGCCGTCAGCAGGGTCTCGGCCAGGGCCCGCCCCGACAGCAGCAGGGCGACCGACATGGCGATCACGATCACGATGACGATGACGCCGGGCCACCAGGCCCCCGGCTGCGGGGCCGGTCGCCGGGTTGCCGGGGCATCGCACGGGACGGCCGCCCGGCGGGGGTCGAGGGATGGTTGTTCGGTCATCCGGCTCGGAACTCCTTCGGTCGTGGCGGCCGTGCGGCCGCCTCCGAGTTGACCGGGGCGGGCGTCCGCCCCGGCAGGCGGGGCGGAGGCATCGCCTCCGCCCCGGTGGTGCTGGTCCGGGCCTCCCGGGGGAGTCGGTTGTTGCGCACAGCACGGGCCCGCGACGCGGGCCCGCGTACCGCCCCTGGTTGCAGCCAGTGTCCGGCGGTACCCGACCATCATCGGGCACGGAACCGGCCCAACTGAAGCGCCTGAATCAAGCTGAAACGCCGGGACAGTCGCCCGCCGGGCACCGTCGTCGTCAATGCGCGAACCGGCGAAGAAAACCGTACGTCCGTCCTGCGCGAACCGCCGGCGCAATCGAAATTGTCGATTCACGCCGAAAAACAGAAACCCCCCGCTGCAACGAGGGGTTTCCATTGCGCTTTTCCCGAGATCGGGCCCGGACCAGCAGGCAGCAACTCGGAGGTTTTCCCGATGGAGAAAACCAGGTAGCGCTCATCGGCCGGACTGGCGGCCGAGTCGGCTACAGGTTTCCCGATCGGGCGGGATACCTCAACCCACGGAGCCGGACCTGCAACGGGATGAAACACATCGACGCACGAACATGAGCCGATGCCACACCCCTTCGGCCCTTCGCCCCATATGAACCCTTTGAAGGGTGATCCACCGGCTCCACCCGGAGAAAGTTTCATCCCAGTGTGATCACGCGGCGACCGAGAGTCCGACACGCACTCCGCCGCATCGGCCCCGATGGCCCGAACAGCCCTCACCGGTTCCCCCGAACGTGAGGTTTCACTGGGGGACGGCCCAGGATTATTCGACAGTCAGTCGACGGCCCACCGGGAGTGCCGGTGGCCGGAAGCCAAAAGGACATTACCGGCAGGTAGCTCCACCTCGAAACGGCGGCCGATCCCGAACTCGCGACGCCCGGAGCGTCGGTAATAGATACCGGCGAATGCCGCTTTCTGAGCGCAAAGGGTAAGCCGGCCGGCGCGCCGGGGGCGGGCGGCGGCGCGCGGGCCACCGCCGGAACCCATCGACATCAGGCGATCGCCCCCAACAGCCGGCACCCGCTGGAGCCGGTGAAAAGTCCTCCCGCTCCGGCGTGTCGCCACTGCAACATCGGCCGCCGCACTGCGCGACATGGCGCGCCCGCCCGGCGATTCGGTCAGCAACGCGCGCGACTGTCGGCATCACGACGCGGACGCCGAGCGGCGGGTAGACCAACGGTGGAAATTCCACGATTGAAAATTGCACTCTTCGAGACCGGAGTTGCCTGCGGACCATTTTCGGCGCCGCCCGGTGCCCTTTCCCAAGTCGGGCGCGGCGGCTCCCGATGGAGCGTAGGCGCATCGCGCGGCGGAGCATCGGCGCGCCGCACGACAGCGGCTCGGCGCGCCGCACGACAGCGGCTCGGCGCGCCGCACGACAGCGCCTCGAAGCCGGCGCGGCAGCGCCTTCCAGCACCGTCCCGGCGGCGCCACGGGAAACCCTCCGGCGTCGGCGGGGGCCGGGCTGGGGCGCGGGCGGTCGACGATGTCGAGGTGGGCGGTCACGGCGAACGCCGCCGCGACCGGGCGGGCGGCCCTGGAAGGACGGCCGGGCCTCCGGCGCGGCGCGTCCGTGGGACGTGCCGGCCGGCGGCTCAGCGGACGGTCAGTTCCTTGGCCAGGAGTTCGGCTATCTGGGCCGTGTTGAGGGCGGCGCCCTTGCGGAGGTTGTCGCCGGTGACGAAGAAGTCCAGGGCGCGGGGGTCGTCGACGGCCCGGCGGATCCGGCCCACCCAGGAGGGGTCGGTGCCGACCGCGTCGATGGGCATCGGGAACTCGCCCGCCCCCGGGTCGTCGACCAGGATCACCCCCGGGGCGTTCCGCAGCACCTCGCGGGCGCCCTCGGCGTCCACCTCGGTGGCGAAGACCGCGTGCACCGCCACGGAGTGGCCGGTCACCACCGGCACCCGTACGCAGGTGGCGGAGACCTTCAGGTCGGGCAGCCCGAGGATCTTGCGCGACTCGTTGCGCAGCTTCATCTCCTCGGACGACCATCCCGCGTCGGCCAGGGAGCCGGCCCAGGGCACCACGTTGAGCGCCAGCGGCGCGGGGAACGGGCCCACGTCGTCGCCGACCGCCTGGCGTACGTCACCGGGGCGGGAGCCGAGCACCCGGTCTCCCGCGATCTTGGTGAGCTGGGCGTGCAGGGTGTCCACGCCGCTCTGGCCGGCGCCGGAGGCCGCCTGGTAGGAGGCGAGCACCAGTTCGCGCAGCCCGTACTCGCGGTGCAGCGGGGCGATCGCGATGATCATCGCCAGGGTCGTGCAGTTGGCGTTGGCGATGATCCCCTTCGGCCGGTTGCGCACCTGCTCGGGGTTGATCTCCGGCACCACCAGGGGGACGTCGCGGTCCATCCGGAAGGCGCCGGAGTTGTCCACCGCGACGGCCCCGCGGTCGACCGCGATCGGCGCCCACCGCGCGGAGACCTCGTCCGGGACGTCGAACATCGCCACGTCGACGCCGTCGAACGCCTCCGGGGTCAGCGCCTGGACGGTCAGCTCCTCGCCCCGGCACCGCAGCCGCCGCCCGACCGAGCGCTCGGAGGCGAGCAGCCGGATCTCGCCCCAGACGTTCTTCCGGCCGCTGAGCAGCTCGCACATCACCGTGCCAACGGCACCGGTCGCCCCGACCACGGCCAGGGTGGGCAGCGGCGACACGGTGGCTACCGTCCCGTCCCCGCGTAGACGACGGCCTCGGTGTCGCCGCCGAGGTCGAAGGCCTCGTGGATGGCGCGCACGGCGGCGTCGAGGTCGGTGTCGCGGCAGACCACTGACACCCGGATCTCCGAGGTGGAGATCATCTCGATGTTCACCCCGGCCGCGCCGAGGGCGGCGAAGAAGCCGGCCGCGACGCCGGGGTGCGAGCGCATGCCGGCCCCGATCAGCGAGACCTTGCCGACGTGGTCGTCGTAGAGCAGGCCCTTGAACTTGACCGACTCCTGGATCTTGCTCAGGGCGGCCATGGCCGTCGGGCCGTCGGCCTTGGGCAGCGTGAAGGAGATGTCCGTGCGGCCCGTGCCCTCGGTGGACACGTTCTGCACGATCATGTCGAGGTTGATCTCGGCGCCGGCCACGGTGTCGAAGATCCGCGCGGCGGCGCCCGGCTCGTCGGGCACGCCCACGATCGTGATCTTGGCTTCGCTGCGGTCGTGGGCGACCCCGGTGATCAGTGCTTGCTCCACAGGAAGGTCCTCCATCGATCCGGTGACCATCGTGCCGGTGTTGGTCGAGTATGACGAACGGACGTGGATCGGCAAGCCCGCCCGGCGGGCGTACTCCACGCTGCGCAGGTGCAGGATCTTGGCGCCGCAGGCGGCCAGCTCCAGCATCTCCTCGTAGGTGATCTGGGTGATGTGCCGCGCGTTCGGGACGATCCGCGGGTCGGCGGTGAAGACGCCGTCCACGTCGGTGTAGATCTCGCAGACGTCCGCGTGCAGCGCGGCGGCGAGCGCCACGGCGGTGGTGTCGGAACCGCCCCGGCCCAGCGTGGTGACGTCCTTGGTGTCCTGCGAGACGCCCTGGAAGCCGGCGACGATGACCACCGCGCCCTCGTCGAGCGCGCCCTTGAGCCGCCCCGGCGTGACGTCGATGATCCGCGCCCGGCCGTGCACCGACGTGGTGATCACGCCCGCCTGCGAACCGGTGAACGAGCGGGCCTCGTACCCCAGGTTGTGGATGGCCATGGCGAGCAGCGCCATGGAGATCCGCTCCCCGGCGGTGAGCAGCATGTCCAGCTCGCGGCCCGGCGGCAGCGGACTGACCTGGTTGGCCAGGTCGAGCAGCTCGTCGGTCGTGTCCCCCATGGCGGAGACCACCACGACGACGTCGTCGCCGGCCTTGCGGGCGGCGACGATGCGCTCGGCCACCCGCTTGATCCGCTCCGCGTTGGCGACGGAGGACCCGCCGTACTTCTGCACCACGAGTGCCACGACGGTGCACTCCCTCCCAGCGACGACCCTGAGCGTGCCGGCGCCGCCGGATAGGAGCCGGCGGCGCGTGTCAGACGGACCCAGGGTATCGGTCGGCCGACCCGGGCGGGTCGGGTGATCCCACGATCCGGCCCGGCCGCCCGGGGCGGGGTGGTTCGCGACACGCCGGGGCGGCGCGCGTGGCAGGGCCCCCGCACGTCGTTTCCGGGCCGCAGAATGGCCCCGTGCACGCCCATCTCCGCCCGGCCGGCCCTCCCGCGAAGCCCGCGCGCCCGCCGGTGCGTCCGGCCCGACGCCTGGCCGGCGCGCTCGCGCTCGCCCTGCCCGCGCTCCTCGTCGCCTGCACCGCCGACGAACCGGCCACCCGGCCCACGCCCACCTCGACACCGGCGTCGGCGGGGGTGGACGCGGCGCGCGACGAGTTGGCGGCGCTGGCGGCCGCCGCGCAGGATCGGCACCTGGTCGCCAGCTACACGCTGCGCGCCCCGGAGTCCCCGGACCGGACGATCCTGGTGACCAGCGCGAACGACGGCAGCTGGCGGGTCGACGTGCCGGGCGGCGCGCTCGGCGGCACCGCCGACGTCTCGTTCGCCGCCACCGCCGACGGGCTGTTCCAGTGCGCCCTGCCGTCCGCGGCCCGGCCCGAGCCGGCGACCTGCGTACGCCTCGGCGACCGGGACGAGGCCGTGCCCCGCCGGCTCGACCCCCGGGTTCAGCACCCGTTCACCGACTGGCTGGACGTGCTGACCGACCGGCGGGCCCCGCTCGCCGTGTCCCCCGCCGAGCCGCCGCCCGGCGCGTCCGGCGCCTGCTACTCGGTCGAGACCACGTCCGCGTCGATCAACGCGCCGCTGGACGTGGGGATCTACTGCTACGGCCCCGACGGCACGCCCACGGCGGTGCGCACCGCGTCCGGCACGCTGATCCTCGCCGGGACGCCCGCGCCCGCCCCCGCCACCGTGCAGCTGGCCGGGCCGGTGGTCGACGCCGACCCGCTCGGCACGGCGGCGCCGGAGTCGACCGCGGAGGCGACCGCGAGCCCGGACGCGGGAACGCCCTGACCCCGGCAACGTTACGGGTGCCGTTCGCCACATTCGGACATCCCGCCCTTAACTGCTGAATCGCCCTTACGGGACACTCGCCCCATGGCCGACCTCACCCCGCTGCTCGCGTTCCGCTGGAGCCCCCGGTCCTTCGACCCGGTGGCGGAGCTGTCCCGCGAGGACGCCTCCGCGCTGCTGGAGGCGGCCCGCTGGGCGCCCTCGGCCGGCAACGCCCAGCCGTGGCGGTTCGCGCTCGGGCACCGGGACGACGAGACGTTCAAGCGGATCCTGGTCAACCTGCCGGAACGGGAGCAGCGCTGGGCGCAGCGCGCCGCCGCCCTGCTGCTCGGCGCACACCGCACCGGATCCGCCGGGCACGCGTACGACCTGGGCCAGGCGGTCGCCCACCTCACCGTGCAGGCCACGGCGCTCGGCCTGCACGTGCGCCAACTGCACGACCTCGACCACGCCGGCCTGGCCGCCGACCTCGACCTGCCGGCGGGCGTACGGCCGCACGTGGTGGCGGCCGTCGGTCAACTCGGCGACCCGCTCAGCCTCCCCGCCGACCTGCTGCGCTCGGAGACCGGGCTGCGCCGCCGGCTCCCCCTGGCCGAACTCCTGCTGACCAGCCAGGCTGCGAAGTGCGTCTCATAGTCCGGACCGGCCTTCCCGCACCCCGGCCCGGCACGTAGGGTTACCTGGTCATGTGGCGGGCGTACCTTCTCCTTGGTCGCCGCGACGAGGCCTGAAGGCCGGCACCTCGTCGCGGAGTCGAACCGCGCCGTCCAGCACATCCGAACTTCCCATCGGCAACCGCCCGGGCACCGTCGCCCGGCACCTGGCCGACACCTTCCGATTGCTGACGCCACATGTTCCAGGGAGCACTCCGTCATGGCTCAACCCGTCACCGACGCTGAGACCGATCCGATCGCCCGGCAGCGCCCCAGCCGGATGCCGTACCACCGCTACCAGCCGTACCAGCGGCAGTTCCGGCTCGACCTGCCCGACCGCACCTGGCCGACGCGGCACGTCGAGGCCGCGCCGCGCTGGTGCGCGGTGGACCTGCGCGACGGCAACCAGGCGCTGATCGACCCGATGTCGCCGGAGCGCAAGCGCCGGATGTTCCAGCTGCTCGTGCAGATGGGCTACAAGGAGATCGAGGTCGGCTTCCCCTCGGCCAGCCAGACGGACTACGACTTCGTGCGGCAGCTCATCGAGCAGGACCTGATCCCCTCTGACGTCACGATCCAGGTGCTCACCCAGTGCCGGGAGCACCTGATCGACCGCACCTTCGAGTCGCTGCGCGGCGCGCGGCGCGCGATCGTGCACTTCTACAACTCGACCTCCACGCTCCAGCGGCGGGTGGTCTTCGGGCTGGACCGCGACGGCATCGCCGACATCGCCACCCAGGGCGCGCGGCTCTGCCGCAAGTACGCGGAGATCCACACCCCGGACACGGACATCCACTACGAGTACTCGCCCGAGTCCTACACGGGCACGGAGCTGGAGTACGCGCTGGAGGTCTGCGCCAAGGTCATCGAGGTCATCGACCCGACCCCGGACCGCAAGCTGATCGTCAACCTGCCGGCCACCGTCGAGATGGCCATGCCGAACGTCTACGCCGACTCGATCGAGTGGATGCACCGGCACCTGCCCCGCCGCGACAGCCTGGTGCTGAGCCTGCACCCGCACAACGACCGGGGCACGGGCGTCGCCGCCGCCGAGCTGGGGCTGCTGGCCGGCGCGGACCGGGTCGAGGGCTGCCTCTTCGGCAACGGCGAGCGCACCGGCAACGTCGACCTGGTGACGCTGGGGCTGAACCTCTTCTCCCAGGGCGTCGACCCGATGATCGACTTCTCGAACATCGACGAGGTGCGGCGCGCCGTCGAGTACTGCAACCAGCTCCCGGTGCACGAGCGCCACCCGTACGCGGGCGACCTGGTCTACACCGCCTTCTCCGGCTCCCACCAGGACGCGATCAAGAAGGGCTTCGACGCGCTCGCCAAGGACGCGGCGGCGGCCGGGGTGCCGATCGACCAGCACACCTGGGCGGTGCCCTACCTGCCGGTCGACCCGAAGGACCTGGGCCGCACCTACGAGGCGGTCATCCGGGTCAACTCGCAGTCCGGCAAGGGCGGCGTCGCGTACATCATGAAGAGCGAGCACCAGCTCGACCTGCCGCGCCGGCTCCAGATCGAGTTCTCCGGCGTGGTGCAGCAGGTCACCGACCACGACGGCGGCGAGGTCGACCCGGGCACCATGTGGGAGATCTTCGCCACGCACTACCTGCTCGACCACCAGGTCGACCCGGCGCTCACCCTGGACGGCTACGCCATCGGCACCGCCGAGGGCAAGGTCGAGATCGAGGCCCGCATCGGCCTGGGCGGGGAGTCCCGCTCGCTGACCGCCGTCGGCAACGGCCCGATCGACGCGTACGTCAACGCGCTCCAGTCGGTGGGCGTGGCGGTACGGGTGCTCGACTACCACGAGCACGCGCTCTCCTCCGGCGGGGACGCGCAGGCCGCCGCCTACGTGGAGTGCGAGGTGGACGGTCGTACGGTCTGGGGCGTCGGCACCGACGCCAACATCGTCACCGCCTCCGTGAAGGCCGTGACGAGCGCCGTCAACCGCGCTCGCGCCTGACGGGCCGGGAAGGGCACCCCGTTCAGGCAGGGCGCCCTTCCCGGCGCCGGGGTGGGCGGTGGATGAGCAGGGCCGCCATCGCCGCCCCGGCCAGCAGCAGGCCGGCGCACCAGAGCATCGCGCCCCGGTACGCGTCGGTCAGCGCGGCCGGCTGCGCGTAGCCGGAGCCGGAGAGCCCGACCAGCAGCGGGAGCGCCGCCACCGCCAGCAGGCCGCCCGCCCGGGACGCCGCGTTGTTGAAGCCGCTCGCCACACCGGCGAACCGGTCGTCGACCGCGGCCAGCACGGAGGCGGTCAGCGGCGCCACCACCAGCGTCAGCCCGATCCCGAAGAGCACCACCCCGGGCAGCACGTCCCGCCAGTACGACGCGTCGGGCTTGACGCCGCGCAGCAGCACCAGCCCGGCGGCGGCGACCACCGGCCCGACGGTCAGCGGCAGCCGCGGCCCGATCCGCGCCGACAGCGCGCCCGCCCGCGCCGAGCCGACCAGCAGCAGCACCGTCATCGGCAGCAGCGCGACCCCGGTGAGCAGCGCCGACCAGCCGACCACGTTCTGCAGGTAGACGGCGAGGAAGAACGTGAAGCCGCCGAGCGCCGCGTAGACGAGCACGGTGAAGACGTTCAGCACCGAGAAGAGCCGGCTGCCGAACAGGCCGGTGGGCAGCATCGCGCCGTCCCCCCGGCGCCGCTCGACCAGCACGAAGGCCACCGCGCCGGCCACGCCCGCCAGCGCGGCGGCGAGCACCGGCACCGAGTCGAGGCCCCGGACGGGGGCGTCGATCAGCGCGTACGTGACGCCGGCCAGGGCGAGCGCGCCGAGCAGCGCGCCGGCCACGTCGAACCGGCGGCGGTGCCGCCCCGGCCCCCCGGTGCGGGACGCGGCCTCGTCCCGGCTCTCCGGCACCCAGCGCAGCGCCGCCAGCACCACGAGCACGGCCAGCGGCAGGTTGAGGAAGAAGATCCACCGCCAGGAGAGCGCGTCGATCAGCCAGCCGCCGAGGAACGGGCCGAGCGCGGTGGAGACGCCGGACAGCCCCGACCAGGCGCCGATGGCGCGGCCCCGGTCGTCCGGGTGGAAGCTGGCCTGGAGCACCGACAGCGAGCCGGGAGTGAGCAGCGCGCCCCCGGCGCCCTGGAGGAACCGGGCCGCGACCAGCCACTCGGTGCCCTGGGCCAGGCCGCAGAGCAGCGACGCGAGAGTGAACCAGACCACACCGAGCAGGAAGACCCGCCGCCGCCCGAAGCGGTCGCCGAGCGCGCCGCCGAGCAGGACGAAGGCCGCGAGCATCAGCAGGTACCCGTTGACCGTCCACTGCAGACCAGCGACGGTGGCGTCGAGGTCCGCACCGAGACGGGGCAGCGCCACGTTGACCACGGTGGTGTCCAGGAAGACCATGCCTGAGGCGAGGACGGCGGCGAGCAGGGTGCCCCGTCCGTGCACGGTGCCCAGCCGGAGCGCGGGGGTGGTTTCGGTCATGGCGTCCAATCTGCCCCGCGCGATATGAGAGACGCCACGAATCGCCGAAACCGGGCCCGGGTACTGTGCGGGATCGCCGGGAGCCCGCAAGCTGGAGAGGTGTCGTCTGTGCGTACCAGATCAGGACCGCGCGCCGCGGTGACGGCCGCGCTCGCGGCGGCGCTGGCGCTCGGCGCGGCCGGTTGTGTCGCCGTCGACGAGCCGGACGTCGCGCCGAGCAGCGGTGGTGGCGGCGGCAACGCCGCGCAGAAGCTGACCCAGCTCACCGTGGCCACCGCCGGGTCGATGAAGGGCTACAGCCGGGAGCGCTTCCCGCACTGGCGCGACACCGGCAAGAACTGCGACGTACGCGACAGCGTGCTCAAGCGCGACGGGGAGGACATCAAGCTCTCCGGCTGCAACGTGGTCGACGGCCGCTGGGAGAGCGTGTACGACGGCCGCGCCTTCACCGACCCGTCCGACGTGGACATTGACCACATGGTGCCGCTGGCGAACGCGTGGCGTTCGGGCGCCGACGAGTGGGACGACGCGAAGCGGGGCGAGTTCGCCAACGACCTGGACCGGCCGCAGCTCATCGCGGTTTCCGCCTCCTCGAACCGGGCAAAGGGTGACCAGGACCCGTCCCAGTGGAAGCCGGCGAACCGGTCGTTCTGGTGCCAGTACGCCGAGAACTGGGTGACGGTCAAGCACCACTGGCGGCTCACGGTGACCACTGCCGAGAAGGCCGCCCTGACCGACATGCTGGAGGGCTGCACATGGGCGAGCAAGCCGTGACCGGAGCCGGGGCCACCCCCGCCCCGGAGCAGACGCCGGACGCCACCGGGGAGGACGCGGCGGCGGCCACCGGCAGCGCGCCGGCCGGCCCGGCCACGGCCGGCATGACGGCGGACGGAGCTGCCGGCACGACCACCGGGGTGCCGGGGGCGGGGATGGCCGCCGACGCCGAGGGCACGTCGACCGCCGCGCGGGAGCTGACGGCCGACGTCGTGCCCGGCCCGGGCGGGGTGATGACCGACGAGGTCGGGGTGGTCACCGGCGAGCTGACCCTGCGCACCGGGTACGCCGACGGCCGGGCGACGCTGACGGTGCAGTACAAGGACGCCGACGAGTGGTACACGGTCAGCGGCGGCAGCGTGGCGCTGGCCGACCCGGCCGGGCTGGACGCGGTGCACGGCATCGCGGTCGCCCTGCTGCACCGTCCCGAGGGCTGACCCACCGACCGCCCGCCCGGACGCGGCCCCGTCGAGGGGCCGCGTCCGCGACGCGGGTTCAGACGTACGAGCCGGGCTCGTTGGGGGCGGAGACGGTGTGCGGCTCCTCACCCTCGCCGACCGGGCGGGTGAGCTGCACGCTGACCTTGTGCGGGCGCAACTCCCCGCTCGCGATCCGCTCGGCGAAGTGGCAGGCGACCCGGCTGCCGCCGACGTCCCGCAGCGCGGGCCGCTCGTCGGCGCAGCGGGTCGGCTGCGCCCACGGGCAGCGGGTGTGGAACCGGCAGCCCGCCGGCGGGTTCGCGGGCGAGGGCAGGTCGCCGGCGAGCAGGATGCGCTCGCGGCGGTCCTCCACGTCCGGGTCCGGCACCGGCACCGCCGACATCAGCGCCCGCGTGTACGGGTGCATCGGCTCCGTGTAGAGCCGGTCGCTCGGCGCCTCCTCGACCAGCGCGCCCAGGTACATCACGCCGACGGTGTCGGAGATGTGCCGGACCACCGCGAGGTCGTGCGCGATCACCAGGTAGGTCAGGCCGAGGGTGTCCTGGAGGTCGTCGAGGAGGTTCACCACCTGGGCCTGGATCGACACGTCGAGCGCGGAGACCGGCTCGTCGGCGACGATCAGGTCGGGCCCGAGCACCAGCGCCCGGGCGATGCCGATGCGCTGCCGCTGGCCGCCGGAGAACTCGTGCGGATAGCGGGAGAGCGCCCAGCGGGGCAGGCCGACCTTGTCCAGGGTCTCGCCGATGACCCGCCGCCGCTCGTCCCGGTTGCCGCCGATGCCGTGGGCCTGCAGGCCCTCGGTGAGGATCGACTCGACGTTCTGCCGAGGGTCCAGGCTCGACATCGGGTCCTGGAAGATCATCTGCATCCGGCGGCGCATCGACCGCAGCTTGCCCGACGACAGCTTCGTCAGCTCGACGCCGTCGAACCGGACCTCGCCGCCGGTGGGCGGGGTGAGCTGGAGCAGCGCCCGGCCCAGCGTCGACTTGCCGCAGCCGGACTCGCCGACCAGGCCGTACGTCTTGCCGCGCGGAATGCTCAGGTCGACGCCGTCGACGGCCTTCACGTGGCCGACCGTCCGGTCGAGGATCACCCCCCGCCGGATCGGGAAGTGCACCTTCAGGTCGCGGACCTCGACGAGGAATTCGCTCTCGGTCACGGCTTCTCCTCCTCGCGCGGTGCGGGCACCGGGCCCGCGGTCGCCTCCGCCGCCGGGGCGGTGGCGGCCGGCGCCTGCGCCGGGGCGGTGCTGGTGGCGGCCGGCCGGGGCACGGTGCCGGGCACCGGCGCCGGGTTGACGCAACGGTAGCTGCGACCGTCGTGGGCGAGCACCAGCGCGGGCGGCTCCCCCACGCACTCGTCGATCCGCCGCGTGCAGCGCGGCGCGAAGGCGCAGCCCTCCGGCCAGGGCAGCAGGTCGCGGACCGAGCCGGGGATCGGGTTCAGCCGCTCGCCGCGCCCGGCGTCCAGGCGCGGCACCGAGCCGAGCAGCCCCACGGTGTACGGGTGCCGGGGCTCGCGGAACAGCGGGCGACGGCGGGCCGTCTCCACCACCCGGCCGCCGTAGAGCACGTTGATGGTGTCGCACATGCCCGCGACCACGCCCAGGTCGTGCGTGATCATCACCAGGGCGGTGCCGGACTCCCGGACCAGTTCCTTGAGCAGCTCCAGGATCTGCGCCTGGATGGTGACGTCCAGCGCCGTGGTGGGCTCGTCGGCGATCAGCAGCCGGGGCTTGCAGGCCACCGCCATCGCGATCAGGGCGCGCTGCCGCATGCCGCCGGAGAGCTGGTGCGGGTACTCCTTCAGCCGCCGCTTCGGGTCGGGGATGCCGACCCGGTCCAGCAGGGCCGCCGCCTCCTTCTCGGCCGCCGCGCCCTTCATCCCCCGGTGCCGCGTGAGCACCTCGGTGACCTGCAATCCGATCGGGATCACCGGGTTCAGCGACGAGAGCGGGTCCTGGAAGATCATCGCGACGTCGCGACCCCGGATGTCCCGCCGGGACCGGTCGTCGAGCTGGAGCAGGTCCGTGCCGTCGAAGACCGCCTTGCCGCCGACGCGCAGGCCCGGCTGCTTGGGCAGCAGACCCATGATCGCCAGCGAGGTGACGCTCTTGCCGCAGCCGGACTCGCCGACCAGGCCGACCACCTCGCCCGCGTCGACGGAGAAGGAGACCCCGTCGACGGCGTGCACGGTGCGCTGACCGCGCCGGGCGAAGGTGACGGAGAGATCTTCGACATCAAGCAGAGCCATGTCGGGCCCGCCTTTCGTTCGCGACTGCGGGGCTCGCAAGCTCACTCCTCGCGCTCACCGGCCCTACTTCCGCAGCTTCGGGTCGAGTGCCTCGCGCATCGCCTCGCCGAGCAGGGTGAAGCCCAGCGCGGTGACGATGATGGCGAGGGCGGGCAGGATCGCCAGCCGGGGCGCGGAGTCGAGGTACTGCTGCGCGTCGGCGAGCATCACACCCCACTCGGGGATGGAGGCGTCGTTGTTGCCGAGGCCGAGGAAGGAGAGCGCCGCGGCCTCGATGATCGCGGTGGCCAGGGTGAGGGTGGCCTGCACGATGACCGGGGCGAGCGAGTTCGGCACCACGTGGGTAAGCGCGATCTTCGGCTTCTTCACGCCCAGCGAGACGGCGGCCAGGACGTAGTCGCTGTTCGCCTGGGAGATCATCGAGCCGCGCAGCAGCCGGGCGAAGACCGGCACCGACACCACGCCGACCGCGATCATGACCGTGGTCAGACCGGCGCCGAGCAGGGCGGCGATGCTGATCGCCAGCAGCAGGCTCGGCATGGCCAGCAGCATGTCGACGAAGCGCATCAGCACGTTGTCGACCGCCCGGCCCCACCGGCCGCCGAGGCCGGCGGCGGCGCCGGCGACCCCGCCGATCAGCGAGCCGACCGCGAGGCCGATCAGGGTGGAGACCACGCCGACCAGCAGGGTCTGCCGGGCGCCGACGATCATGCGGCTGAACTCGTCGCGACCGATGTGGTCGACGCCGAACCAGTTCTCGCCACGGAAGCCGGGGAAGTCGCCGAGGCGGATCTCGCTCTTCCAGAGCTGGGCGTCCGGGGGGTGCGGGACGAAGAACGGCCCGAGGATGGCGACCAGCAGGAACAGGCTCAGGATCACCGCGCCGACGATCGCCGCCGGGTTGCGCCGCAGCCGGCGGAACGCCTCCTTCCAGAGGCTGACGCCGCGCTCGTCCTCCCGGGCCGCCAGTTCGGCGAGCCGGTCGATCTTTTCCTTCTTGGTGCCGCCGGTGATCGTCATCGGACCCTCACCCTCGGGTCGATCAGGCTGTAGGAGAGGTCGACCAGGAGGTTCACCAGCACGTACACCACCGCGATGATCAGGATGAAGCCCATCAGGACCGGATAGTCACGCTGGCTGATCGCCTCGTAGATGAAGGCTCCGATGCCGCTGAAGGCGAAGACGGTCTCGGTCAGCACCGCGCCGGAGAGCAGGCCGCCGGTGAGCAGGCCGATCGAGGTGACCACCGGGAGCATGGAGTTGCGCAGCACGTGCCGGCGCCGGACCGTGCTCTCGGTCAGGCCCTTCGCCTCGGCGGTGCGGACGAAGTCCTCGTTGAGGACCTCCAGCACGCTCGCGCGGGTGATCCGGACGATGATCGCCAGCGGGATGCTGGCCAGCGCGACAGCCGGCAGCACCAGGTGCCAGAGCGCGTCGGCGGCGGCGTCCCACTCCCGGGTCATGATCCCGTCGAGGACGAAGAAGTTGGTGATCCGCGTCGCCCCGAGCGTCGGGTCCTGCCGGCCGCTCGCCGGGAACCAGCCGAGGTTCTCCGCGAAGATCGCCTTGAGCACGTACGCGAGGAAGAAGACGGGGATGCAGATGCCGATCAGGGAGCCGCCGACCGAGAGGTGGTCCAGCATCCGGCCGCGGCGCCGGGCCGCCAGGTAGCCCAGCGGGATGCCGACGCCGATCGCGATCAGCATCGCGGTGATGGACAGCTCGACCGTGCCGGGGAAGCGCTCGACGAACTCGGTGACGACGGTCCGCTTGGTGGAGGTCGACGTGCCCAGGTCGAGGCGGATCAGCCGCCGCACGAACCGGCCGTACTGCACCAGGATCGGCTCGTCGAGGCCCATGTTGCGCCGGATCTGGGCGCGCATCTCGGGCGTCCCGCGCTCACCGAGGATGGCGGTCTCGGGACCGCCGGGCAGTCGGCGGAGCCAGATGAACAGCAGGAGGGAGAGCCCGAACAGCGTGGGTATCAGCTGAAGCAGGCGTCTGACGATGAACCGGAACACGGCGGCCTCGAAAGGGGTACGGAGGGTCGTGGGCGGGCGCTGCCGAAACAGCGCCCGCCCACGACTCGGAGCGTCAGATCAGGACTTGAACTCGGCGGTGGAGAACCGCTCGTCGGTGAGCGGGCTCGCCTTGACCCCGGTCACGTCCTTGCCGAACACGATCGCCGGCGGCGAGTGCGACACCGGGACACCGGGCAGGAAGTCCATGATGGCCTTGTTCAGGGCCTTGTACTTCTCGGTCCGGGCCGCCGCGTCAGCGGTGGTGTCGGCGTCCTGGAACTGGGCGAACAGAGCCGCGTTGTCAAAGCCCCACTCGTCCTTCTTCCGGTCGAACATGGTGCCGATGAAGTTGTACGCGTCGCCGTAGTCACCGGTCCAGCCGAGGAAGTGCAGGTCGTGCTTGGCGCCCGACGTGGTGGCGTTCAGGTAGTCCGGGCTCCACTTGAGCGGGATGGCCTGGACGTTGATGCCGACCGCCTTGAGGTCCGCCGAGAGCAGCTCGAAGATGTCCTTCGGGTTCGGCATGTACGGCCGGGTGACCTCGGTCGGGTAGTGGAACCGCAGGGTCAGGTTCGTCGCGCCGGCCTCGGCCAGCAGCGCCTTCGCCTTCGCCGGGTCGTAGTTGTACTTGGTGACGTCGCCGTTCCAGCCCTCGACGGTGTCCGGCATGAAGTTGTCGGCGACCTTGGCGCCCGGGGGCAGCTTCGAGTCGACGAGAGCCTGCCGGTTCAGCGCGTGGGCGATGGCCTGGCGGACCTTCACGTCGGCGAGCTTCGGGTTCCCCTTCTGGTTGATGCCCAGGTAGAGGATGTTGAACGCCGGGCGGGTCAGAACGTTGAAGCCCTCGCCCTTCAGCGGCTCGACGTCGGCCGGGCCGACCAGGTCGTACCCCTGGATGTCGCCGGAGCGCAGCGCCTGCTTGCGCGCGTTCTCGTCCGAGATCGTCTTGTAGATGAGGGTCTTCAGCTTGGCCTTGGTGCCGGCGTAGTCCTCGTTGCGCTCGATGGTGAGCGTCTTGTTGGCGACGTCCCAGGACTTGAACTTGAACGGGCCGGTGCCGGTCGGGTGCGCCGTGGCGTAGGCCGGGTACTTGATGTCCTCGGCGGTGCCGCCCACGTTGCTGGCGTCGTACTTCTCCAGCGCGGTCGGGCTGTGCATCGAGAACGAGGGCAGCATCAGCGCGGCCGGGATCTTGCTGGAGACCCGGGTGAAGGCCAGGTCGACGGTCGTGGCGTCCTTGGCGGTGCAGGACTTGAAGAGGCTCGGCGGCAGGTCCGCGCTCTCGTTCTTGGCGAAGCCGCCCATGACGTCCTGCCAGTACGGGGTCACGTCGGGGCTCTGCATGAGGCCCTTGGCGTTGTACCAGCGGTCGAAGTTCTTGCAGACCGCCTCGGCGTTGAATTCGGTGCCGTCGTGGAACTTCACGCCGGAGCGCAGCTTGAAGGTCCACGTGGTGCCGGCGGCGTCCGGGGTCCAGGTCTCGGCCAGGCCGGGGGTGACCTTGGTGCCACCCTCCTCCGGACGGACCAGCGTCTCGAAGACCTGACGCGCCACGCGCAGCGACTCACCGTCGCTGGCGAAGCTCGGGTCGAGCACCTTCGGGTCTCCGGCTACGCCGAAGACGAGGGTGTCCTTCTTGCTACCGCCGGAACTGTCATCGCGGTCGCTCTCGGCGCAGCCTGCTACCGCGAGGGCCGCGACCGCGACGGCCGCGAGGGCGACCTTCGGCCTGGATGCACGCATGGGTGCTTCACCTCGTCCTTGGGGTTACGGACAATCGTGGTGACAGGGGTCACCGATCGCCGTGACCTTAGCCGCCGTTCGGACCGGCGGGAAACCGTCGTGGAACCGGTTGGTACCGGATCGTGTCTTAACCGATGCGCACCGCCTCAGCGGCAGTTCCGGACCGCCGACAAAGGGGCGCTATGTCCGGGTTGACCGATGCCGATTTGTTACATCGATCGTCGCCCGCATCGCTGCGATGTCAGACCCCACAGTGGATCCGACAGTGTCCGTACGACGATGGTCGGCACCCCGATCGGGTGCCGACCATCGCGGAAACGTCAGACGGCGCGCCGGCCCTCGAAGGCGCGGCCGAGCGTGATCTCGTCGGCGTACTCCAGGTCGCCGCCGACCGGCAGGCCGCTCGCCAACCGGGTCACCGAGATGCCCATCGGCTTGACCATCAACGCCAGGTACGTCGCGGTCGCCTCGCCCTCGGTGTTCGGGTCCGTGGCCAGGATCAGCTCCCGCACGGTGCCGTCGCTGAGCCGGGCCATCAGCTCGCGGATGCGCAGGTTGTCCGGCCCGATCCCCTCCAGCGGATTGATCGCCCCGCCGAGCACGTGGTAACGGCCCCGGAACTCGCCGGTCCGCTCGATCGCGACCACGTCCTTCGGCTCCTCGACCACGCAGAGCACCTCGTCCGTGCGGCGCGGGTCGCGGCAGATCCGGCACCGGTCGGACTCGGCCACGTTGTAGCAACTGGTGCAGAACCGCACCAGCTCCTTGACCTTGCGCAACGCCCCGGCCAGCCGGTTGACGTCGGCCGGGTCGGCGGACAGGACGTGGAAGGCGATCCGCTGGGCGCTCTTCGGGCCCACGCCCGGCAGCCGCCCCAGCTCGTCGATCAGGTCCTGGATGGCACCCTCGTACATCTGCCGCTCAGAAACCGGGCAGGCCGAGGCCGCCCATGCCGCCGGTGACCGGGCCCATCTTCTTCTCGGTCAGCTCCCGCGCCGCCTCGGCGGCGTTGTGCATGGCCGCGACGACGAGGTCCTCCAGGGTCTCCACGTCCTCCGGGTCCACCGCCTTCGGGTCGATCTTGATCGACTTCAGCTCGCCGGTGCCGGCGACGGTCGCGGTGACCAGGCCACCGCCGGCGGTGCCGGTCAGCTCCGCCTCGGCGAGCTCGGCCTGCGCCTTGGCGATCTGCTGCTGCATCTTCTGCGCCTGCTTCAGCATCTGCTGCATGTTCGGCTGTCCACCTGGGCGCACGGATGGCTCCTTCTCGCACTCGTCTGCTCGGCCGCCGCTCAGCCTATCCGCTGTGAGCGGACTCGCCCCGCCCGGTGCTTTGCTCCCGCCGGGTCCGGGCGCACGATCACGGGACCGACCGGACGGAGGTGGCGGATGCCCCGTGAACAGGCCGCGGCGGCCATGGAACGGCAGGCCCGGGCCTGCGCCGACATGGCCGCCGCCCTCTACGCCCACCTGCTGGCGCGCGCCGCCGGGGACGTGCGCGCCGGCGGCCCGTGCGCCACCGTCATCACGGGGTACGAGGACGCCGACCCCGACGCCCTCGTGTCGCTACGCCTGCTCGGCGGGGTGCACGCGCTGGTGCTCTCCGGCCGGGCGCCGGAGCTGGCCCGGTACTACCCCAGCGCGGGCGGGGCGTACCGGGCGGCGGACGCCCCCGCCTGCTGGGCCGCGTTCCGGGCGGTCGTCGAGGCCGAGCACGACACGCTGCGCGGCTGGCTGCGCCGGCCGCCCCAGACCAACGAGACCGGCCGGGCCAACCTGCTGCTGGCCGGCCTGCTGCACGCCGTCCACGAGGTGGGCGGGCTGCCGGTGCGCCTCGTCGAGCTGGGCGCGAGCGCCGGGCTGAACCTGCGCGCCGACCGGTTCCGCGTCGAGGCCGCCGGCTTCGCCTGGGGGCCGGCCGACTCCCCCGTACGGCTGCCGGACGCCTGGCGGGGCGGGGCGCCCGACTGGCTGCGGGAAGCCGCCGGGGCGCACCCCGAGCTGACCGTCGTGGAGCGGCTCGGCTGCGACGTCACCCCGATCGACCCGGGCGACCCCGACGGCGCGCTCGCGCTGCGGGCGTACCTCTGGCCGGAGCACACCGCCCGCGCGGCCCGGCTGGCCGGCGCGCTGGAGCTGGCCGGGCGGCTGCCGGCCCGGGTCGTCGCGGCGGGGGCGGCGGACTTCCTCGCCGGGATCACCCCGCGCCCCGGCACGCTGACGGTGGTGTGGCACTCGGTGATGCGGCAGTACGTCCCGGCCGAGGAGTGGGCGCGGGTCACCGCCGAGCTGGACCGGCTGGCCGCCGCCGGCAGCGCCGACGCGCCGGTCGCCCACGTGTCCTTCGAGCCGCACCCGCGCGAGGCCCGCGACGACTTCCAGCTCCGCGCCCGGCTCGGCACCGGCCCGGAACGCCTGCTGGCGGAGGCACACCCCCACGGCCTCCCGGCCTGGCCCGCCTGACCCCTCCTGCCCGGCGGGGCGCACCCCCCGTGGAGATCTTGGTGCGGAAGCGCCCCCGGAGGGGCCGTCTCCTACCAAGATCCGCCGCAGCGGGTCAGCGGGCGTCCACCTCGTCGATCTTCTCGGCGCCGAAGGCCTCGCGCAGCAGCCGTACCGCCTGTTCCTCGCTGGACTCCCGCGCGGTCTGCTCGTCGATGACCTCGTCCAGCGGCTCGTCGCCCGGGTCGAAGCCCTCGAAGTTCGGGGCCGCCGGCCGGGCGCCGCCGGGGCGTCCCCCGCCGCCGCGCACCGGGCCGTCGAAGTCCGGGTCGTACGGCGGCTCGCCGGCCCAGTCGGCGTCCGCGGTCTTCCGGACCGGCTGGCCGGTACGCGGGCCGCGTCCCGCCGCAGCGGCCCGTGCCGCCGCGATCGCGCTGCTCACCGGGGGGCCGGCGGGCGCGGCCTGCTGCGGCGCCCCCGACGGTCCGGCCGGCTTCGGTACGGCGGGCGTGGCGGTCGCCGACGCCGTGGCGGCGCTCGCCGGCCGGGTGGTCGACGCCGCGCCGGGCAGGCCGGTCGCCGTCGGGGCGGCTGCCGTGCCGCCGGTCGACGTGACGGCCGACGTGCCGCCCGGCCGAGCCGGCTCCGGCCAGTCGTCGCCGCCCCCGGCCGCGCCACCCGGGCGGGCCGGTTCCGGCCAGTCCTCGGCGCTCCCGGCCGCGCCACCCGGGCGGGCCGGCTCGGGCCAGTCCTCGGCCGCGTCGGCGGCGGGAGCACCGCCGAGCCCCGACGCGCCAGCGCCGGAGGCGGGCCGGGTCGCCCCGACCTGGTCGGCAGCGGCACCACCCGCACCACCCGCGCCACTCGCGCCACCAGGCCCGCCGACCGCGACACTGAGGCCATCCGGACCGGCCAGTCCGTTCGGGCCGGCCAGGCCGCTCGGGCCACTCGGGCCGGCCGCGCTATTCGGGCCGCTCGGGCTACTCACGCCGCTCGGGCCGTTCGGACCACTCACGCCGCCTGGGCCGCTCGGGCCGCCGGAGGGGCCGGCACCGGACGGGCTGCCGGTACCGCTTCGGTCCTGGTTGGCGGGGGCTGCCGGCGGCGGGGACGCCGGGCGGGCCGGCGCGGCGGGACGGGACGAGCCACCGAGTGACGCGCCACCCCGCTCGCCGGCCACCTCGCAGCGGATCTGCCAGCGGCCGCCGAACTCCTCGTACAGCACCTCGGCCAGCACCGACGTGTGGTTGCCCATCATCTGTGCGAGCACCGGCGACTTGACGGTCAGCACCAGGGTGTCGCCGTCCACGTCGCGGACCACCGCGTCGCGCATCAGCGCGGCGGCCGGCTTCTTGATCCGGTTGACCTTCGCCACGATGTCCGGCCACACCCGGCGCACCGCGACGGCGTCCAGGTTGCCCGTCGCAGCCGCGCCGGGGCGGGGCGGGGCGGGGGTCGCCGGGTCGGGCATCACCGCCGAGGGCGGCACCTGGCGACGGGCGGGAGCATCGGCGGGCGGGCCACCGGCGGGCGCACCCACCGGTTCGGCGGCGCCCGGGGCGGCCTCCGCCGCCCGGGAACCGTTGGCAGCCGGGGAACCGGCGGCGGCCAGAGCCGCGGCACGGGCAGCCGCGGCACCGGACGGAGCGCCGGCAGCCGCCGGCGGGCCGGCGGGCTCCGGGTCAGTCGCGGTCGTGGCGGGGGCGGGCTCGGGGCGTACGGGAGGAGGGGCGGCGACCGGCGCGGGGCCGGCGGCGGCCGGCGGCGCGTCGGTGCCGGCGAGGGTGAGCCGGCGCTCCATGCGTTCGAGGCGCTGGAGCAGACCGCCGGTGCTGTCGTCGGCCCCGGGCAGCAGCATCCGGGCGCAGATCAGCTCCAGCAGCAGCCGGGGCGCGGTGGTGCCGCGCATCTCCACCAGGCCGTTGTGCACGATGTCGGCGCAGCGGGACAGTGTGGCCGGGCCGAGCCGCTGGGCCTGGGCGGCCATCCGCTCGATCTGGTCGGCCGGGCCGTCGATCAGGCCCTTGGCGGCGGCGTCCGGCACCTGCTGGAGCACGATCAGGTCGCGCAGCCGCTCCAGCAGGTCGGAGGCGAACCGGCGCGCGTCGTGCCCGGCCTCGGCGACCCGGTCGACGGTCGCGTACGCCGTCGCGCCGTCCCCGGCCGCCAGCGCGTCGCACATCTCGTCGATGAGGGCGGCGTCGGTCACGCCGAGCAGGGCGGCGGCCCGGGAGTAGGTGACCCCCTCCGGCCCCGCCCCGGCGATGAGCTGGTCGAGCACGGAGAGGCTGTCCCGGGCGCTGCCGCCGCCGGCGCGCACCACCAGCGGGAAGACCGCCGGCTCGACGGCGACGCCCTCGGCCTCGCAGAGCTGCTCCAGGTAGGGCCGGAGCACCTTCGGCGGGATCAGCCGGAACGGGTAGTGGTGGGTCCGCGACTTGATCGTGCCGAGGACCTTCTCCGGTTCGGTGGTCGCGAAGATGAACTTGACGTACTCCGGCGGCTCCTCGACCAGCTTGAGCAGGGCGTTGAAGCCGGCCGACGAGACCATGTGCGCCTCGTCGATGACGTAGATCTTGAAGCGGCTCTTGGCCGGCGCGAAGATCGCCTTCTCGCGCAGCTCGCGGGCGTCGTCGACGCCACCGTGGCTGGCCGCGTCGATCTCCAGCACGTCGATCGAGCCGCCGTCGGTGGCCAGCTCGCGGCACGAGTCGCACTGCCCGCACGGCTCCGGGGTGGGGCCCTGCTCGCAGTTGAGCGAGCGGGCCAGGATCCGGGCGCTGGAGGTCTTGCCGCAGCCGCGTGGGCCGGAGAAGAGGTAGGCATGGTTGAGCCGCCCGCTGCGCAGCGCCTGCGACAGCGGCTCGGTGACGTGCTCCTGCCCGATGACCTCGGCGAAGGTACGCGGCCGGTACTTGCGGTAGAGCGCCAGTGCCACTCGTCCCGCCTCCTCTCGACCGAGCCATTCTGCGCCGGTCGGGCGCGGGTGACCACCCACCACCCCGTGACCTGACCCGCAGGGACGTTACCGGGCCCCGGAGACAAAAAGGCCTCCCGTGCACCCGGCAGAGCCCGCTTATCCTTGCTGCCTTCCGGCCCTGGGGAGGTTCACGAGATACCGCCGCACGGGAGGTACCGCCAACCCTACCCGACGCCGCGTCGATCTTCAGGGGGTGGTGGGGTGGCCCACCCGCCGGGGACCTGTATCCTCGTCTGCGGAGGATTCGCCTAGAGGCCTAGGGCGCACGCTTGGAAAGCGTGTTGGGTTAACACCCTCACGAGTTCGAATCTCGTATCCTCCGCTCGCTGAGCAGCACGAACGCGAGGGCCGACCCCATCGGGGGACGGCCCTCGTACCGTTTCTGCGCTCATCCTCGTCGCGTTCGCTCCCGCCGACGCTCTCGCACGGGCGTGATCCCCACCGCACGTCGATCGCCCGGCGGGTCCCGGACCCTACGCTGACAGCCGCAACCGGCAGCGAGACAACCGGACGGCGGCGACCTGCGGGCGACGACCGGCCCGGGGAGAGCGCAGACACGAGTGAACGCAATGCTGAACGTCGCCGAAGGGCTGGCCGTGCTGGCCGCCGGGGTCGCGGCGGGCGCCATCAACGCGGTGGTGGGCTCGGGCACGTTGGTGACCTTCCCGGTCCTGCTCTCCCTCGGCTATCCGCCGGTGGTGGCGAACGTGTCGAACACCGTCGGGCTGGTGCCAGGGTCGTTCTCCGCGGCGTACGCCTATCGCCGGGAGCTGGCCGGGCACGGTGGCCTGCTGGCCCGCCTGGGCGTCGCCGCCGTGCTCGGCGGGGTCACCGGCGGCGTACTGCTGCTGCTCCTGCCGCCCGGCGCGTTCCGGGCCATCGTGCCGGCGCTGATCGTCCTGGCGTTGGTGCTCGTGGTGGTGCAGCCGCGACTGGCGCGGGCGTTGGCCCGCCGGCGGCCGGTCGCGGACGACGCGGGCGCGTCGTCGGCCGGCGGTCAGGCGGTACGGCGGGTGGGGCCGCTGCTGCTGCTCGGCGTCTTCGGCACCGGGGTGTACGGCGGCTACTTCGGCGCGGCCCAGGGAGTGCTGCTGCTGGGGCTGCTCGGGGTGCTGCTCTCCACCGACCTGCGCTGGGTCAACGGGGTGAAGAACGTGCTCGCCGGCCTGGTGAACGGGGTCGCGGCGGTCCTGTTCGTCATGGTGGGGAACGTGGCATGGCAGCCGGCGCTGCTGATCGCGGTGGGTTCGGTGGTGGGGGGCCTGGCCGGCGGCCGGTGGGGACGCCGGCTCCCGCCGGTGGCGCTGCGCGCCATCATCGTGGTCGTCGGGCTCGCCGCCCTGGTCAACCTGCTGCTCTGACCGCCGGACGGAGCGCAGGCTCGGCCATGGCGAAGCCGGGAGGCGGGTAGGCGCGACGCAGCGGGTGGTCATCGGCGCGGGCGGACCAGGAGAGGAAGCGGCCGGCGAGCTGGGCCTGGCTCACGCCGGGGCGCGGCGAGCTGTTCGGGGCGGCCTCGACCTGGAGGGTCGCCAGGTGGACGGCGAGCGCGCCGCGGTCGTGGCGGTACTCGCGAGCAGCGGCAGAGGCGCCTCCGGTGCGGGGCGCGAGTGGAACACCATGGTTGTCTCCCGGCGTGGGATACACCCGTGGTGTTCCACTCGCGCCCCGTCCGCCCGACGGCCGCGCCTGCCGGGTGCGGCCCGGACGCCGGCCACGCCCGGCGGGTGCGGCCCGGAGGCCGGCCCGCTCCGGCCGTCGCGCCGGGTGCTGCGCCTTGGCTCCGCGCCCTTCGGGCGAAGGGCGCAGGTCGCCCCGGAACGGGCCGACAGCGCAAATCGCGGGGCGGTGCCGGCAGGGGACGATTCGGTACGGTGCGGAGGGCGGCGGAGGTGGCATTCGTCGTACACATGTTCCATCCACAGGCTGTGGACGGCGGAGGGCTCCCATGGGTTACCAGCTCAGCGCGGTCGTCGCGGACGCCGAGCTGCTCCGCGAGCAGACCGCCGACCTCGACCACGCGGTCCTGGGCGAGCTGCGTCAGGACTTCGCGCTACTGCCGGTCACCCCGCAGCTCGTCGAGGAGCTGACCGGCGCGCTGCCCGACTTCTCGGTGGCGGAGCGGTCGCCGGAGGAGCCGTTCCACCTGTCGCTCTCGGCACCCCTCGCCGACGCCCTCGCACGGTGGTCGCGGTCGGGCCCGGTCGCGTACCTGGAGGCGGAGTTCGCCGGCGGAGCCGGCTACCAGTCGGCGGTGGTGTGGCTCGGCGGCCAGGTGAGCTGGGGGCCGGGTTTCGATCGACTCTTCGACGGGCCGCGCGCCCAGTGGCCGCTCAACGCGGCGCTCGCCCGGCTCGGGGCGGAACCCGGCGCATGGATCGACCCGTTCGCCGAGCTGGGCCTGCACGTCGAGCGGAACACCGCCGGCTGGCTGACGCACGGACGCCGGCGGCTCAGCGCCGACTACTGGGACGAACTGGCCGAGGAGTGGGAGAACCGGCAATCTGCGGGCGGGCAGCAACCTGAACGGCCCGGTCCCGTTGGGGACTGGGGGATTCCATGAAATTGCGACAATTTGGCTTCATCGCCGCGCTGACGACGGCTGCCTGGGTTTCGGGCAGCGGCGCACATCCGCCGTCGTCCGGGTTGGACGGTCGGCCCGTCGGGGCCGTCGAGGTGGTCGACCTCAACGGCCTGCGCGACGTGGAGTTCGGCGACACCGAGGACGAGCTGACCCGGCGGGGCATCCTGCGCTCCGACGTCGACGCCTGCGGCCCGGCGCTCGCCGGGTACGACACGACCAGCCCCATCTTCGTCGACGACCGGCTGGTGCTGCTCTGGCTGGGCGAGGCGACGCGCACCCCGCAGGGAGTCACCGCCGGCATGCCGGTCGAGGAGGTCCGCAGCCGCTACCCGTCGGTGCGGGAGCTGGACGCTCCACAGGGGACGTACCGGCTCGACGGGCTGCTCGCCCGGCAGGGCGACCGGGCGTACCTCTTCCTGCACGACGGGCGGGCGGTGAAGAAGATCATCGCCGGGTACGCCGACTGGGCCCAGCGCCTCTTCCACG
The DNA here is from genome assembly GCF_003664255.1 of Micromonospora sp. M71_S20. Lineage (NCBI taxonomy): Bacteria > Bacillati > Actinomycetota > Actinomycetes > Micromonosporales > Micromonosporaceae > Micromonospora > Micromonospora sp. M71_S20. The sequence goes on from NZ_RCCV01000005.1 coordinate 224,522, forward strand.
AGGGCCACAGCCCCTGCTGACTACGGGACCGGCGGCCCTGACCACGGCTGACCCATGGCGGTGACCCGGCTGTCGATCTGCCGGGCGGCGTCCTCCGGGTCGGTCAGGAGGGTGTTGATGGTCAGGTCCGCGTGCCCGATGATCGGGACCTCGTCCCAGCCGTCCGTGTCGCCGGTGCCGCGCTGCCCGACCCGCACCTCGGCGATCTCCCGGGGGCACCAGACGAAGGCCACGAGCCAGCGCGCGTCGGGGAAGGCTCCGGTGACGGCGTCGATGCCTTCGACGTGGCGGAGGTGGATCACCGGCACATGCTCGGCGAGCCGCGCGGCGAGTCCCGGCCGGTCGATGACGTGGGCGGCCCCGTGCCGCCGGCTCGCCCAGACGATCTCGCCTCGCCGACGGAGTTCCTCGATCTCGGTCGGGGTGGCCGTCCGGGTGCCGTTCGTCCGGCCCGGCCCGGCTTCGAGGCAGGGGAACAGGACGTACCGCTGGTCCAACACCCCCAGGTAGCGGGTGATGGTGTCCTTCCCCGCCGCCGGCGGGCCGTAGAGGACGACGCCGCGCTTCAAGCCGGCGCTCCCACCCGAGGAAGACATTGTCCGGTCCTCTCGACGAGGGCATCCGGCCGGGCCGCCGGAACCTCGGAAGCTACCAGTCGCCCCCGTGCCCGCCCGAGCGCGAAGCACACGGCGGGTCGCCGGCGCTGCGGAAGCCGTCGGAGGCTCGCGGGAGCAGCCGAAGCCACGGAAGCATGGGCCCGGGAGTGCCGGGTAACCGCCGGGCATGGCGCGGTACACGAAGCCCGAACTCCGGGAGCAGGTCAAGGAAGAGGTCAAGGCATCCGACAAGGGCGGCCGCCCGGGACAGTGGTCGGCACGCAAGTCGCAGCTGGTCACCCAGGAGTACAAGAGGCGCGGCGGGGGCTTCGTCGGCCCGAAGGACGAGCGGCAGAAGTCCCTACAGCGCTGGGGCGGCGAGCACTGGCAGACCAAGGAGGGCGACACCCGGGCGCGGCACGGCGACGAGACCAGCCGCTATCTGCCCGAACAGGCCTGGAAGGAGCTCTCCGAGAAGGAGAGGCGGGCGACCGACGCCAAGAAGCGGAAGGAATCGAAGTCCGGCAAGCAGTACGTCGCCAACACCGGACCGGCCAAGCGCGCTCGCCGCAATGTCACCGCGGCCGAGCGGCTGTCGGAGTTGCCGGTCGCCGAGGCGGCCAAGCTGGTCCGCGGCCTCGACAAGGGCCAACTGAAGTCCGCCCTGCGCCGCGAGCGCGACGGCAAGTCCCGCAAGACGCTCATCAAGCGGCTGGAGTCGGAACTCACCCGCCGCTGACCGGCGACCCCACCCGCATCGACTGGTCCGCCCGGCAGGCCGCCGCCGCCATCCCGTTCCGGGTCGTCAGCGGCCGGCCGGTCAACCCGGGCGAGCGCACCCGCGTCCGCTACGGCCGCAACCGCCTCGGACACTGGGGCGAGGCGCAGTGGGCCAACGCCGCGGTGACCGCCACCGACACCACCGGCAGCCTGTAATCGTCATGATCGAGCGCCGCGACGGCGGCGGATGGGCGCTGTCCGGCGGCCACATCGAGCCGGGCGAGACCGCAGCCGACGCGGCGGCCCGGGAGCTGACCGAGGAAACCGGGCTGGTCGTCACCCTCACCGATCCGCGGGTCGAGATAATCGATCGTCAAAAATCTCCGGAGTCACGGCAACGTTTGCTGGGGTCGAGAGCGTAAGTAGTGGCCGTGAGATTGAAGCTGAGGGTGCGGGTGGCTGATGCATGATCGCGAGGACAAGGAGGTGACAGCCTTTGTACGGGCGCGTTACGGATCGCTGCTCCGGACCGCCTTCCTGCTGTGCGGAGACCGAGGAAAAGCCGAGGATCTGGTCCAGACGACGTTGGCCAAGACGGTTGTGGCGTGGTCTCGACTGCAACACGCAGAATGCGTCGACCACTACGTTCGGCGCATTCTAGTCAACACCTTCGTGACCTGGAGGCGGCGCCGATCCTGGTGGGAACAGCCCTTGGGTCGGCTGGTGGAGCGTCAGGCACGCGACGAGTACGTGGGGGTGGAACAGCGGGACTTGCTCCGCCGGGCGTTGGACGGGCTGCCAGCACGACAGCGTGCCGCCGTAGTACTGCGCTTCTACGAGGACCTGTCCGAGCAGGACAGCGCACGTACTGGGTTGTTCGGTCGGCACGGTCAAGAGTCTTTCATCAAGGGGTCTGCAGACTCTTCGTAAGCAGTGGGTTGAGGCCGACGCTGCTGCTGATCAAGAGGTGCGCTATGCATAACACGACCGAGTTGCGTGACGGCCTGGCGGATCTGGCCGAGTCGGTGGTACCGACCGAGGGCTATGAAGGCAAGATCATGCGGCGGGCAGACCGGCGTCGCGGGCGGCGGCGTATCGCCGCCGGAGCCGCGGCCGCAGTATGCCTGGCGGTGCTGGTCACGATGTTTCGGGTTGTCGGATTCGGGCCCACATCGCAACTCGCTGCACCGCCGCCGGATGGCCCGTTCCTGGGCTGGTCCCCGGCGGGAGACGTGGACGCTGGCCTGGTACGTGAGGCCACCAGCGTCTGGGACCGTGCCAACTCGGCAGGCCCGCACACTGATGTTCGGGCCCTTGTCGCGACGCGCCATCCACGCCTGCGCTCGACGGTGGTAGTCCTGCAGGGATACGACAAGCAGGGCGACGCGCGGTTGGCGTTCTTCACCGGTGATCTTAACGCGGCGGACGCCTTGCGGATGCGGGTTGATCGGCCGGCGCCCGACCCCGTGAAGACTCAGGTGATAAGTCTGGTCAGTCCACGGTTGTCCGGAGCTGCCGGCGAGGTTAGTGATGACCCTGCGGGTACCTATGCCATTGCCCTCGCCATGCCGGGCGTGACAGCGGTGCGGGTGTCGAATACCGCAGTCGATAATGAAATGATACAAGAACCGGACGGACCGACCAGTCGCCTTGTTGTAAAACGATTCCCGCTCGCTGCGACCGCGCAGACGACGACGATCGCGGGGTTCATCAAGCCGAAGCGACCGTTCGCCAGCCTCACGAAGATGTTCGAGGTGCCTGGTGAGGACGGTGTGGACGGCGACGCGCGGGCCGTACCCGCTGAGGTAGTCGGCAGGAACGGCCAACAGATAATCGTGGCGTTCCCGAAGGATCAGGGAGTCAGGCAGGGGCAACTAGCCGTTGTCGCCGAAGGTTTGGTCGGACGCGTAACGGCAGTCGATGCCGTCCGCGGCGAAGCCACTGTCGACCTCATTACCAGCACCGGATTCGCCGGCCAGGTGTACACGAATATCAGTAATGTTCCGGGTTCCGTACGCGGCACCGGCGGAAAGCTGGTCATGGAAGGCGTTCCCGCAGACGGTGAGATTTACCAGACCAACCGTGTCTTGATGCCGGATCCGTCCCAGCGAAGCAATCAGGTTGGCGCTGTCACGATCGGGCGAGCGTCTGCGGACAAGGCGGCAGGCGCGACCACGGTGGAGCTTACCCCGACAGCCGACCTTGCCAACCTGACCAGGTTGTCGATCATGACGCCATCCGCCCCCTGACGGCGCCCCGCCCACGCAAGGATGCGCGGAGGCGACTCGCATCCTCAACAGGTTGCAGGTCAGTAGTGGACCGCGCCGCTGCCGGAAGCCTTTTGTGCGCACGTAGAGGGTGTACTCGGCGGCGCCGGGGTTGGCGCTGCGCCGCCGGATCGTGGCTTCGTCCACGACGTGCGGACGGGTGTCGCGGGCAGGCGAGCGGTGAGCAGCGGTGCTCATCCGGGTCGTCCTTGAGGCACGAGAGATGGGCCCGGCAACGGCGATGTTGTCGGGAGCAGGCCGGGATCCCTTTCCCGACGCCTGCCCCCTCTCGCAGCGTCGATCATGCACTTGTGGTGGGAAGTAACTCCCTATACGCCCCATCCGCGGGGCACCACAACTGCATGATCGGCGCCGTCAAAGGTCGGTGCCGTCAAAGGTCGGTGCCGTCGGGGGCCGGCGTTTGGTGGGGGCGCGTAAGCGCAAACGCCCGGCCGATCCTCGGATCTGCCGGGCGTTTGCGCTGTTCATGAGCGGTGGCGGCGGGATTTGAACCCGCGGAGGGCGTAAACCCTCACACGCTTTCGAGGCGTGCTCCTTAGGCCACTCGGACACGCCACCGCCGAGAAGGGTACATGACCCCGGGTTCGGACGCCGAACCGGTATGCCCGGGGACGGCCTGGCAGGATCCTTGCCATGAGTACGCACATCGGCGCGAAGCCGGGAGAGATCGCCGAGCGGGTCCTGATGCCGGGCGACCCGCTGCGGGCCAAGTGGATCGCGGAGACCTACCTCGAGGGCGCGCAGTGCTACTCGACGGTCCGGGGCATGCTGGGCTTCACCGGCCGCTGGAACGGCGTCGAGGTCTCCGTCCAGGGCTCCGGCATGGGCATGCCCTCCGCCTCCATCTACGCCCACGAGCTGGTCAACGAGTACGGCGTGAAGAGCCTGATCCGGGTCGGTTCCTGCGGGGCCCTGACCGAGGACCTGCGGCTGCGCGACGTGATCGCCGCCATCGGCTCGTCCACCGACTCGAACATGAACCGGATGCGCTTCGACGGGCTGATCGACTACGCCCCGGTGGCCGACTTCGGGCTGCTGCGTACGTCGGTCGAGGTGGCCGAGCGGCGCGGCATCGCGATGCGGGTCGGGCCGATCCTGGCGGCGGACGCCTTCTACACCGACCGCCCGGACCTCTACGACAGCCTCGCCGACTACGGCGTGCTGGCGGTGGAGATGGAGTCGGCGGCGCTCTACACGATCGCGGCCCGGTTCAAGGCCCGCGCGCTGACCCTGCTGACCGTCAGCGACCACATCAAGACCGGCGAGAAGACCACCTCCGAGGAGCGTGAGCAGACCTTCAGCCAGATGGTCGAGATCGCCCTGGACACGATCGTCGCCTGAGTTCCGTTCGGCAGCCGCCCCGTCGTCCTCCCGGACGGCGGGGCGGTTTCGTGACCACGGTCACGCGGGAAAACTATACGAACGGTCGTTCTTATTCATTAGCCTCAGCCCATGACAGTCGACGGACGCGTCGCGCGGGGCGACCGGACTCGCACCGCCGCGCTGGACGCCGCCGTGGTGCTCGCCACCGAGGTCGGCCTGCACGGGCTCTCCCTCGCCCAGCTCGCCGACACCCTCGGCGTCAGCAAGTCCGGCCTCTTCGCGCACTGGGGTTCCAAGGAGGCGCTCCAGCTCGCCACCGTCGACCGGGCGGTCGAGCAGCAGCGGCAACGGATCATCGAGCCGGCTCTGCGTGCCCCCCGGGGCGTACGGCGGCTCTGGGCGCTGCACCAGGCCCGGATCGACTTCTTCGCCGCCCGGGTGCTTCCCGGCGGTTGCTTCTTCGCCAGCGCCGACTTCGAGTACAACGCGCGTCCCGGCCCGGTCCGGGACCGGCTCGCCGAGGTGTTCGGCCGCTGGACCGCGTTCCTCGAACAACTCGTCCGCGAGGCGGTCGCCGCCGGCGAGCTTCCCGCCGACGTGGACGTCCCTCAGCTGGCGTACGAGATCGACGCGCTCGGGATCACCGCCGCGATGCGCTCCCGCCTGCTGGACCCCGACACCGCCTACCGGCACGCCCGCCAGGGCCTGCTGAACCGCCTGCGGGCACTGTGCCCCGATCCGAACCTGCTACCGGAAGGCATCTCATGAGCCAGGCCATCGTCGACCAGCCCGCCGCCGAGTTCGGTCACGTCGCGCACGTCGCGGTGCACTTCGACGACCTCGACGCGTTCGGCCTGCTGCACAACGCCCGGTACGCGGTGCTGCTCGAACGGGCCCTGACCGGATACTGGGCGGAGCACGGCGTCTCGTTCCAGGGCGGGCGGCGCAGCGCGCCGGACGTCTTCCACGCCGTACGCGAGTTCACCATCAGCTACCGGACGCCGGTCACCGGGACCGGACCCGTGGCGGTGCACTTCTGGCTCGACCACTTCGGCACCAGCAGCGCCCGGTACGCCTACCGGTTCCAGTCGGTGGACGGCGGCACGGTGCACGCGGAGGGCGCGCGGGCGATCGTCCGGCTCGACCCGGCGACCCTGCGCCCCACCCCGTGGACCGACACCGCCCGCGCGGTGGCCGCGACCCTGCTCCGGCCCGCCCCGACGGGTGCCTGAGCCGGTCAGCGGAAGAAGGCGCGCAGGATGGCGGCGCTCTCCGACTCCAGGACGCCGCCGTAGACCTCCGGCCGGTGGTTGAGCCGGCGGTCGCGCAGCACGTCCCACAACGATCCGGCCGCCCCGGTCTTGGGCTCCCAGGCGCCGAAGACCACGGTTGACACCCGGGCCAGCACCAGCGCGCCCGCGCACATCGTGCAGGGTTCCAGGGTGACGACCAGGGTGCAGCCGTCGAGCCGCCAGCGGCCCAGCCGCTCGGCGGCCCGGCGCAGCGCCAGCACCTCGGCGTGCGCGGTCGGGTCGCCGGTCAGCTCCCGCTCGTTGCGCCCGGTCGCCAGCTCGGTGCCGTCCGGCCCGTAGAGCACGGCGCCGACCGGGATGTCGTCGGCGGCGTCGGGGCCCGCGCCGGCCGGGCTGTCGGGCCCGGTCACGGCCACTTCCAGCGCCCGGCGCATCCACAGCTCGTGCCGCTGCCGCCGGCCGGCGCCGTCCGGATCGGCCAGCCCCTCGTGGGCGCCGGGCCCGACCCGGCCCGCCGCGCCCGGGGTCGGCTGCCCGGGGCGTACGGTGCCCAGCGCCGGATCGGTGGCGTCGGCCGGCTCGGCGCCGCCCGCCCCGGCCCGGCCCGGCCCGGACGGCTCAGACCTCACGCAGTTCCTCGACCTCGTCGGCGCAGCCGAGCACCTGGCACACCTCGGCGGTGACGTCGCCCGGCATCATGCCCTCCTGCGCGCAGAGGTTGAGCAGCTTCTGCGCGGAGATGCCCAGGTCGGCCAGGAGGTCGGCCTCGCCGACCGGGTCGGCCTCGGGGTCGACGGCGGGCTGCTCGGTGTCATCGTCGCCGCGGCCGGACGGGCGCGGCTCCTCGGTGTCGTCCAGCCCGGTCACCGAGGTCTTCAGGTCCCCGACCAGCAGGGCGCCCAGCCGGGACTCCTCGGCGTAGGCCGAGTCGGAGCCGAAGACCCGCAGGTCCTCCCCCTCGTCCAGGCGCATGACCACCAGGTACGTGTCGTCCGCCTCGACGAAGAGCAGCGACAGGTCGGCGTCGGAGTCGACGTCGCGCAGCCGGTCGGCGACGTCCTCGATGTCGGTGACGCCCCGCAGGTTCACCTCGGCGGCCGTCCAACCGCTGTCGTCACGTACGACGGCCGCAGCGAAGTACGACACGGTTCCCCCAAAAGAGCCTCGGCAGGCCGACCCGTTACGCGTGCACGTTAGCCGGTCGGGTCGGCAGGCGACCGGTCAACGCCCCGAAGGGCCGGTCAATCCTGGGGAAAGTCTGCCTGTCGTCAGCCGGCGACCCGGCGGCGGGTGGCGATTAGCTCCCGCAGGCGCTCGCTGCGCACCCGCTGCGGCCGTACGCGCTGGCGTACCGCCCGGGCGCCCGCCAACTCGGCGAGGAGCTGCTGGCGACGGCGGCTGCGCTCGGGGTCGAGCCGCGGAGTGGTCCAGGCCATAACGCCGAGGGTGCCGAGTTCGGGCGGCCACGTCAAGGCGGGATTCGCTGCGCAGCCGGCCCGCGACGCAGCGCAGCCACGGGCCGGCCGGAGCGGGTCCCCGGCGGCGGGTCGCGGCCCGGGCGGGAGGGGCCGGACCGGGCTCACCAGAGCGGCCAGTCCCCGCTCGACGCCCACCGCACCGTCACGATGGCGGCGGCGATGCTCCACCCGCCGGCGGTGACGATCGCGATCCCGGTGGCCACGCCCCGGTCGCCCGCGCGGACCAGCAGCAGCGCGGCCAGCCAGGCCAGCCCGCCGGCCAGCAGCGTCCACCAGGCGTAACCGGACACGCCGCGACCGAGCAGGCCGAACAGGAGCAGCCAGACGGCCGCCACGGCGGCGCCGGACGCGACGCCCGCGCCGGTGACCGGGTGCGGTTCGCGGTAGGTGGGCTGGGACGGCGGCCCGGACGGGAAGAGCCCCGAGGGGACCCGTGGCGCCGGCCGGAACCCGGCGTCCGGCTCGGGCGGGTAGGCGTACCGTCCGGTCGTCATCGACCCCTCCCCTTCTGCCGTGCGCCTCCACCACCGTACCGACTCTGTCAGGATGACCGGATGCCCTCGCCGACGATCGGACGCCGCGCGCGCCCTGCGTACCCGGTCCTGCTGGTGCTCGTGCCGGTGCTGGCCGCCGGCTGCGCGACGACGCGGCCCGGGACGACGCCGGGCGAACCCCGGCCGAGCCTGCCGGCGACAGCCGGGCAGCCCGCGCCGCCGGCCGCGACCCCGACCGGCCCGTCGACCGCGCCGACCCGCGCCGGGCTGCCGCACGTCTTCCCGGTACGCGCGGCGGGCGTCGCCTACCACCCGACCCACTCGGCCTACCCGGGGACGGACATCTTCGCCGACTGCGGCGAGCCGGTCGTGGCGGTGACCGACGGCGTGCTGCTGGAGGTCAGCCGGGTCGACCGGTTCGACAAGCGCGGGCCGCGGGGGCCGCACAACGGCGGGCTGTCGGTGTCGCTGCTCGGCGACGACGGGGTGCGCTACTACGGCTCGCACCTGCGCCGCATCGCCGACGGCATCGACGCCGGGGTACGCGTGCGCGCCGGGCAGCGGCTCGGCGAGGTGGGCCGGACCGGGAATGCGAACAACGTCTGCCACCTGCACTTCGGCATCTCCCCGCCGTGCACCGGCCGGGACGGCTGGTGGATCCGCCGGGGCGTGGTCTGGCCGGCGCCGTACCTCAACTCGTGGCGGCGCAAGGGCAACAAGGAACCGGCCGCCGAGGTGGCCGCCTGGCACCGCCGGCACGGCTGCCCGAAGGCGCCGCCGGCCGCCTGACGACCGCTCCCGTTTGTCGTCATCAGCGCTTCATCGGTCGGAAACATTGACGGAAGTCTCGGCGCTGGGCTAGCGTCCCGCTGCAAGAGAGCGCTCTCTGAGGCCACTTTCCACACAATTCGCCCGCAGAACGCGCCCGTCCCCGACCGGCGCTCCCCGACCGGAGGCACTGTGACACCTCCTGCGACACGCCGCACCTGGGCCGTGGCGGCCACCTCCGCCCTGGCCCTCGCCCTCGGCGGCCTCGCCGTCGTGACCACCACCCCCGCCCAGGCCGCCACCGTCGGCGCCGGCAGCTACACCACGGACCGCGTGGGCCCCCTGCCCACCGGCTGCGGAGACATGACCACCAACCCCCGGCAGTTCGCCACCGCCGACGCGCCCGCCGGGCCGATCCCCACCAACGACTGGTGGTCGTCGCTGCTGTGGAAGCGGACCAACTGCTCCTACAGCGAGCCGCTGCACGCGCACCCGGCCTCCTACCAGCCGGCCGGCGACGGCCTCGGCCTGTCGGCCACCTCCACGCCCACGATCAGCGGCACCGCGACCGGCGTCGGCGAGTTCAAGTACACGTACTCCGAGGACATCCGGGTCGGCATCGCCGGGCTCGGCGCCCCGGTCGTCAAGGTCGACGGCTGGACCGACTGGACGGTCACCCCGTACTGGAACGACGGCGCCCGGACCATGCGCGCCACCATCGGCCACGGCCTGCCGTTCGCGTACTTCCGCACCAGCGGCGGCGACGCCCTGATCAACGCCACCGGCGGCAGCGCCACGGTCTGGTCGAACAGCGGCGCCACGATCGGCTTCACCGTCCGGGGGCACGACTACGTCGCGTACGCGCCCACCGGGGCCACCTGGTCCGTCAACGGTGGACGGATCACCTCCAACCTGGCCGGCAGGGGCTACTTCTCGGTCGCCCTGCTGCCCACCACCCCGAGCACCGACGCCGCGTCCCGCACCGAACTGGCCACCACCTACGGCCGGTACGCCCACGCGCACGTCACCGGCACCCGGGTCTCGTACGCCTACGACCAGGCGACCAGCACCGTCAACACCACGTACGCCTTCACCACGACCGCCCGGGAGGGCACGGCGAACCAGACCGTCGTCAGCCTCTACCCGCACCAGTGGCGGTCGCTGACCGGCGCCACCCCGCTGACGCTCACCTACCCGTCGGCGCGCGGCCGGATGAAGGTGCTCACCGGCGTCAACGCGTTCCGCACCTCGATGAAGTTCAACGGGGTACTGCCGGAGGTCCCCGCCGTCGCCACCGGCGCCGGGGCGGACCTGACGACGCTGCGCAACCACCTGGCCGCGGTCAGGGGCAACCCGATGGACCAGCGCGGCGGCGACACCTACTGGACGGGCAAGGGCCTGGGCCGGGCCGCCCGGATCGCCGAGATCGCCGACCAGGTCGGCGACGCCGAGACCCGGACCTCCGCGCTGAACGCCATCCGGAGCACGCTCAACGACTGGCTCACCGCCACGCCCGGGGAGACCGAGGGCGTCTTCCACTACGACCGCAACTGGGGGACCCTGATCGGCTACCCGGCCTCCTACGGCTCCGACCAGGAACTCAACGACCACCACTTCCACTACGGCTACTACATCGCCGCCGCCGCCACCCTGGCCAAGTTCGACCCGACCTGGGCGCGGCAGGACCAGTACGGCGGCATGATCGACCTGCTGATCCGGGACGCGAACAACTACGACCGTACGGACAACCGCTTCCCGTACCTGCGCGACTTCGACATCTACGCCGGGCACGACTGGGCCGCCGGGCACGGCTCGTTCAACGCCGGCAACAACCAGGAATCCTCGTCCGAGGGGATGAACTTCGCCAACGCCCTCATCCAGTGGGGCCAGGCCACCGGCAACACCGCCGTACGCGACGCCGGCATCTTCATCCACACCACCCAGGCCGCGGCGATCCACGAGTACTGGTTCGACGTGACGAACGAGAACTACCCGGCGGCGTTCGGGCACTCCACGGTCGGCATGGTCTGGGGTGACGGCGGCGCGTACGCCACCTGGTTCAGCGCCGAGCCGGAGATGATCCAGGGCATCAACATGCTCCCGGTCACCGGCGGGCACCTCTACCTCGGTCACCACCCGGCGTCCAACCGCGCGAACTACCAGGAACTGGTGCGCAACAACGGCGGGGAACCGACCGTGTGGCAGGACATCCTCTGGCAGTTCCTGGCGCTCGGCGACCCGGACGCGGCGCTGGCGAAGCTCCGCGCGAACCCCGGGTACACGCCCGAGGAGGGCGAGAGCCGGGCACACACCTTCCACTGGATCCGCAACCTCGCCGCCCTCGGCACGGTGCACACCGGAATCACCGCCAACCACCCGCTGGCCTCGGTGTTCCAGCGCAACGGCGTCCGCACATACGTGGCGAGCAACATCACCGCCGCGCCGCTGACGGTCACGTTCTCCGACGGCACCCGGCTCGCCGTGCCCGCCGGGAAGACGGCCACCAGCGGTGCGTACACCTGGAGCGGCGGCACCGCGACCGGTGGGGTCACCGGCACGCCGCCGCCCACGACCACCCCGCCGACGACCCCGCCGCCCACCACGGCCCCGCCGACGACCCCGCCGCCCACCACCCCGCCGCCGTCGGCGGACTTCCCCACCCGGTACCTGCTGCCCGGTGGCGGACTGGCCGCGGCCGGCAGCCCGGCGACCGCCACGGTGGCCGGCGCGGGCGGCGCGAACCGCGACGGCACGCCGACCAACCCGCAGGTCTTCACCGCGACGGGCCTGGACCTGGCGTACGCCGGCGGGCAGACCACCTTCGACCTGTTCCTCGACGCCGGCAACGCGGTCGGCAACGGGGTGCAGGTGCGGGTCTCCTACGACCTGACGGGCAACGGCAGCTGGGAGCGGGTGGAGACGTACCGCTACTTCGCCACCGACCCGGTTCCCGGCTACGAGCGCTACACCCAGCAGAGCGGCCTGCACTCCGCCACCGGCGCCCTCGGCAACCTGTCGAACGGCACCGTACGGGTGGAGGTCTGGTCGGCGATCGGGAACAACCCGACCACCCTCGGCATCGGTGACCGGTCGCTGGTGAAGCTGCCGCACTCCTGATCCCGTGAGCCTCCGCGCCGTCGGTCGTCTGACGACCGGCGGCGCGGAGGCGTATTTTCCATGGCATGAGCGCCCGGGACCCCATCGCCGACCTACGCCGGATCGCATTCCTCCTGGAACGGGCGAACGAGGCGACCTACCGGGTCCGGGCGTTCCGCTCGGCGGCCACGGCCCTCGGCGCGCTGCCGGGGAGGGAACTGGCCGAGCGGGCCCGCGCCGGCAAGCTCACCGAGCTGTCCGGGGTCGGCGACGTCACCGCCCGCTGCGTGGCCGAGTCGCTCGCCGGCGAGGAGCCGGTCTACCTGCGCCGGCTGCTCGCCACGGAGGGCACGGACCTGGACGAGGCGGCCACCGCGTTGCGTACGGCGCTGCGCGGTGACTGCCACACCCACTCCGACTGGTCCGACGGCGGCTCACCCATCGAGGAGATGGCGCTCGCGGCCGTCGAGCTGGGCCACGAGTACGTGGTGCTGACCGACCACTCGCCCCGGCTGAAGGTGGCCCGGGGGCTGACCGCCGACCGGCTGCGCCGGCAGCTGGACCACGTGGCGAAGGTCAACGACGCGCTGCCGGAGGGCTTCCGGATCCTGACCGGCATCGAGGTGGACATCCTCGCCGACGGGTCGCTCGACCAGGACGAGGAGCTGCTGGCCCGCCTCGACGTGGTGGTCGGGTCGGTGCACAGCGGCCTGAACGACGACCGGGCGAAGATGACCCGGCGGATGCTGACCGCGATCGCGAACCCGCACCTGGACATTCTCGGCCACTGCACCGGGCGGATGGTGGCGTCCCGGCCCGCCGGGGTGAAGGGACCGGGCGACCGGGCGCACCGGCCGCGTACCCGGGCGGAGAGCGACTTCGACGCCGACGCCGTCTTCGCCGCCTGCGCGGAGCACGGGGTGGCCGTCGAGATCAACTCGCGGCCGGAGCGGCAGGACCCGCCGAAGCGGCTCATCCGCCGGGCGCTGGAGGCGGGCTGTCACTTCGCCGTCAACACCGACGCGCACGCCCCCGGGCAGCTCGACTGGCAGCGGTTCGGCTGCGAGCGCGCCGCACTGTGCGGGGTGCCCGCCGACCGGGTGGTCAACACCTGGGACGCCGACCGGCTGGTCGACTGGGCCCGCGGGCACGCCGCCGGCTGACCCCTGGCTGCCGTACCGCCGGACGGCGCCCTGGCCGGCGGCCCGGGCGATGGCCGGCGGCCCGGGCGATGGCGTCACGGCCGCTGTCGAGCTGCCCCGTCCATGGGACCGCGTCGCAGCGGGCCCGACGGCCCTCGTGGTGAAGGCCGGGACCGCTCAGCAGCGGGCAGCCGGCGCGGCAGGCACCGACGGGTCGGCCGACCCGGAGGAAACGGGCTGCACGGCGGCGGCCGGCACGGTGGCGGCATCGGCCGGCACGGTGGCGGCGACGGTGCCGGCATCGGCCGGCACGGTGGCGTCGGGCACGGACGGCTCGGGGGCCCGGGCCGTGGACGGCTCGGCGACACCGGCGGGTGCGGGCCGGCGACCGATCAGGCCCTGCGAGACGGCCACGCCGAACAGCACGATGAGCGCGCCCACCGGCTGGTGCCAGGTGAGCCGCTCGTCGAGGGCCAGGGCGCCGATCAGCACCGCGAACACCGGTACCAGGTAGGTCACGGTGGACGCGGTGCTCGCCCCGGCGACCCGGATGTTGCGCAGGTTGATGACGAAGGCGAGGCCGGTGCCGAGCGCGCCGAGCGCGAGCACGCTGGCGAGCACCTCGGCCGAGAGGCCGGTCGGGGCCGGCGGCGCCCCCGCCACCAGCGGCGCGACGACCGCGAGCTGGGCGGTCGCGACCAGCAGCTGCGCCGCCGAGAGCGAGAGCCCGGAGCGCGCGCTGCCGGCGACGAACTTCTTCTGGTACGGGATGGCGACGCCGTAGCAGGCGGCCGCGCCCAGGCACATGAGCTGCCCGGTGAAGTGGGCACCGCCCACCCCCTGCCAGACCCCGAGCACCACCAGCACCCCGGCGAAGCCCAGCGCCATGCCGACCGCCCGGCGTGCGGTCAGCCGCTCGGTGCGGAACACCAGCACGGCCAGCGGCAGCACGATGAGCGGGGTGGTGGCGTTCCAGATGCCCGCGAGCATCGACTCGACGCGCTGCTCGCCGTAGCCGAACAGGGTGAACGGCACGGCGACGCCGAACGCGGCGACCACGGTCAGGTGCGCCCAGACCCGGGGCTCGGCGGGCAGCCGGTCGCGGAGCACGACGAGCACCAGCAACAGGGTCGCCGCGCCGGCGGCGACCCGGTAGAGGGTGAGGTGGAGTGGATGCAGCTCCCCGATGCCGATCTTGATGAACAGGAAGCTGGAGCCCCAGATGGCGGCCAGCGCCAGAAACCCGGGCAGCCAGCTCCGCAGCGCCGCCCGGTCAGGAGTGGAATCCACTGTCACCCCTGACACTCTGCCGCAGCCGTACGACGAAGTCCCGCGACTTTTGGACGCCGTGTCGATCACCACAGAAACCGCCTACGCTGGTGACGCGTTGACCACCCCCGAGGAGGTGCACGCCGTGACGATGCCGATGCGTTTCGACCCGCTCGTCGACCTCGACGGCATGTGGACGACCGATTTCGCCGACCGATACCTCCCGTTGCCGGGGCTACCCGATGCGCGCTACGAGTGCATCGACGGGAGGTTGGTCATGACGCCCGCCGAGGTCGGCACGAACAGCTACGGCGAGACAAAGCTCGCCCGTCTGCTGTCACCCGCCGCGGAGACCAACAGGTTCTACGTGTTCGGGCAGGTGAATCTGACCTTCTCGCCGCGGCGCTGGGTCCAGCCCGACGTCACCGTCCTGCACGCGCTGCCGAAGACCGACGAGGAGGACCGGTGGATCCCGGCCCACCTCTGCACGATGGCGGTCGAGTTCGTCTCGCCCGGCAGCCGCCGGCAGGACTTCGTCGACGAGCCCATGCGGTGCGCGGAGGGGCGGGTGCCGTACTTCCTGCGGGTCGAACTCTCCCGCCGGCTGGGGCATGCCCAGGCGGAGCTCTTCACCCTCGGCAAGTTCGGCGGTTACGACACCGTCGCGAGGGCGGTCGGCGGTCGGCGGCTCTCGGCCGACCTGCCGTTCCCGATCGACTTCGACCCCGCCGAACTGCTGCCCTGAACACGCAGAACGCGTTCGACAACCCGGCGGTGCCCTCACGTAGGGTCGCAGCGTGGGACGAATCGATGACCTCGCGAACCGCTACGTGGCCGAATGGGCGCCGCTGAGCCCGATCGGCGCCACCTACGTCGGCATCGCCGGCTACGACAACCAGCTCGACGACCTGTCGCCCGACGGATACACGGCCCGCGCGGAGCTGATCCGGCGGACGCTGGCCGAACTGGACGTGACCGAGCCGGAGTCGGAGGCGGAGCGGACCGCCAAGGAGGCCATGCAGGAGCGGCTCGGTCTCGACCTCGCCCGCTACGACGCCGGCGAGGCGAGCAGCGAGGTCAACGTGATCTCCAGCGGTCTGCACGAGGTCCGCATGGTCTTCGACCTGATGCCGACCGAGGGCGACGACGCCAAGGCCGACGTGGCGGCCCGGCTCAACCGCTTCGCGAGCACCCTGGAGGGCTACAAGGCGACGCTGCGCGAGGCGGCCGCCGCCGGCCACGTCAGCGCCCGGGTCCAGCTCGTGGAGGTCGCCAAGCAGTGCGACATCTGGGTCGACCCGGACGGCGACAACTTCTTCCACGGGCTGGTCGAGCGGCTGGGCGCCGACGGCACCCTCGGCGCCGAGCTGCGGCGGGGCGCGGCGGCGGCCACTGCGGCGACGGCCGAGTTCGGCCAGTTCCTCCGCACCGAGCTGGCCCCGCTCGGCCGGGAGAAGCAGGCCGCGGGTCGCGAGCGCTACGAGCTGGCGTCGCAGTACTTCCTCGGCGCCAGGGTCGACCTCGACGAGACGTACGCCTGGGGGTTCGAGGAACTGGCCCGGCTGGAGGCCGAGATGCGGGCGGTGGCCGGCCGGATCGTCGGCCCCGGCGCCACCATCGACGAGGCGGTCGAGGCGCTCGACGCCGACCCCGCCCGGACGATCCGGGGCAAGGAGGCGTTCCGGGACTGGATGCAGGCGCTCGCCGACAAGGCCATCGGCGACCTGCACGGCACCCACTTCGACATCCCGGAGCAGGTACGCCGCATCGAGTGCTGCCTCGCCCCGACCAGCGACGGCGCGATCTACTACACCGGCCCGAGCGAGGACTTCTCCCGCCCCGGGCGGATGTGGTGGGCGGTGCCGCAGGGCGTCACCGACTTCTCCACCTGGCGCGAGGTGACCACCGTCTTCCACGAGGGCGTGCCGGGTCACCACCTCCAGGTCGCCCAGACCGCCGTCCGGGCCGAGCTGCTCAACCGCTGGCAGCGGCTGCTCTGCTGGGTCTCCGGGCACGGCGAGGGCTGGGCGCTCTACGCGGAGCGGCTGATGGACGAGCTGGGTTACCTGGAGGATCCGGGCGACAAGCTCGGCATGCTCGACGGGCAGGCGTTCCGGGCCGCCCGGGTGATCGTCGACATCGGCATGCACCTGGAGCTGGAGATCCCGAAGGACAACCCGTTCGGCTTCCACCCGGGCGAGCGCTGGACGCCGGAACTGGGCTGGGAGTTCATGCGGGCGCACTGCCGGGTGCCGGACGAGAACCTGCGTTTCGAGCTGAACCGCTACCTCGGCTGGCCGGGGCAGGCCCCCTCCTACAAGGTGGGCGAGCGGATCTGGCTCCAAGCCCGTGACGAGGCGAAGGCCCGCAAGGGCGCCGACTTCGACCTCAAGGAGTTCCACCGCCAGGCGCTCGACCTCGGCTCGCTGGGGCTCGACCCGTTGCGCAAGGCGCTCGCCCGCCTCTGAGCCCGGCGGTGCGGGGCCGGAGGGACACCGGCCCCGCACCGGGTGGTGGTGGAGTGAGGTCAGGAGAGGGTCAGCTGCAACGCCGGCCGGGCGGTCAGCGTGTCGCTGGTGACGAACGCCAGCTCCATGGCCGGCTCGGTGAAGGTGATCGGAACAGGTGACGTGATCGGCAGGCCGTCGGGGAACGGCAGGTCCGGGGTCAGCGTGATCTTGATGCCGAGCAGCCGCCCGACGAACCGGGTGGCGTAGAAGGCGACGTCCCCCTGCACCGTCAGGCGGTCCGTGGCGAACCGCACCGTCCGGCCGGCCGGCCCCGGCGAGCGGAGCAGGAAGTCGTCGGTGACCGCACGGTCCATGGTGAACTTCAACGCTCTCAGGCTGCCGTCGGCGGTGGGCAGGTCGACGATGCCCTCGAACCGCAGCCCGACCATGGTCACCTCCGAACCGCTGAGCTTCGACGGGACCGCCGCCACCATCGGCTGCCCCGGGTCGGCGGCGATCCGGGGCAGTGGCCTGCCCGGCACCACCTGCCCGGGTCGGCTCGGCTTCGGGCTGGCCGGGGCGCACCCCGGCCGGGAGCCGCCGGCCGACCCGTGGCCGTGGGGCGGACGCTCGGGGTGACGGTGGGGCGGACGCTCCGGTTGGTCGTGGGGTGCACGCCCGGGATGGCCGTGGGGCGGACGCTCGGCGTGGTCGACGGCGTCGCCCCGGGGGCCGCCTCCTCGTCGGCGTCCCGGCCGCCATCGAGGAGGTCGCCGATGCCGTCGAGGATGTCGCGGACGGCTTCGCGTCCGCCGCCCGTCCCCGGGGACAGGCTGGGGGCGGGCGGGGCGGGCGTTTCGGCCGGGGCCGGCGTCGCGCCCGGCGTGCCGGTCGGCGTGGGTCGCGTTCCGCCCTGGTCGGGAGCCGGGGTCGGGCAGGGCGCGGTCGGCGGCGCCACGGCGTGCACCAGCGTGGGACCGGGCGCGGCGAGGGCGACGGCGGCGGCGAGGCCGAGCAGCACCGGCAGCACCACGTACGGTCGAAGATCGCGCGGCCCGGCGGCGCACCGGATCGACCCAACCGCCGGCACGGCACTGGCAGGCCTGGTGCCGGCCGGCACGGCAGGCACCGGCTGGGCCAGCGCGGTCAGCAGGCCGCCCCAGAACGGTCGCGCCCGCCGCCAGCGGCGGAAGCCGTGCCACGCCTCGCGGAACCGGTCGCGCCACGCGGGCTGCGGATCGACGGTCGTCACGTACGCCTCCTGCCGGGACCAGAGGGGAGGGGTCGGGCCCGCGGAGCGAGACCCGTGGGCCTGCGGATCAGGTCAGGAGCATTCCTTGGCGTCCGCGCCGACGTCGACCTTCATCGTCAGTCCGGTCAGGTTGAAGATGCCGGCGTGGGTGGACCGGGCGACCTGCCGCACGTCCTTGATGACCACCGTGTCGGCCTGCTGCCCGAACGCCTTCGCGTCGCCCGTCGCGCCCGCCGGGCCGCCCGTGCGGGTCGGACACGATCGCGCCGGCGACGGCCGTCGCGGGCACCAGCATCGCGGCGAAGCGCCGCCACCGGGTGCGGCCCTGGTCGTCGAACCGATCCTGCACGGCTTCCTCCTCAGGGAACGTCGCGCGGGTCGCCGGTCGAGCGGCGACGGCCCCGCACCCGAGTCACCACAGTTACCGGCGAGTAACGAAACTGCGATGATGATGCCGCGCGGAGGCGCAGGTCACAAGGCCCGAATCGTCGTCCGTCGCAGCCAAGGACACGCTGGGTAGCGAGTGGCCGCGGAGGTATCCTCGACTACATCGGCATTGATCGATGATAGCCGCGCAAACCGGGCACATCTTCGTTCGGTGACGACAGTCCGTGACGAGCAGCGGCGCAGGTCACGGTTCAGTAACGACAAGGCCCTGCCTGCACAAGAGAGGCCGCCACCGTCGCCCCGCGTACGGGGGGAGACGGTGGCGGCCTGCCTCCTGCCGGTGGTCGGCGCCCCTAGGTGGACGCCGTCCACGGTCCGCTACCGGTGCCCGGCCTCGCCGTCGCGCACGGGCCCCCCGGAGGTGACCTGCTCGGACGACGCCCGCGGCGCGGGCGCCGTGGCGGCGTCGGCGTCGCCGTCGGCGCGGTGCCGCGCGGCGGCGGTGGCCCGGCGTCCGGCCAGCACCAGCCAGAGCCCGACGATCAGCGCCAGAGCGCCGACGACCGTCAGCACGAGCGGAATGGTCCGCCCGATCAGCAGCAGCTTGTCCCGGTTCTTACCGGCCGACTCGACGCTGTTGGCGATCGTCTGGTCGGTGTAGACGAAGTCGCCGTCCAGCAACGGGGTGCTCGCGCCCTGGTCCGGCACCAGCGTCTTCTTCTGCTGCTCGCGCACCTTGACGAAGTTGCCGCTGACCGGCTCGACCCAGATGGTGCGGGTGTTGCTGTACATCACCTTGCCGCTGGTCGCGCCCGGCGCGAACGCCCCGAGCAGGGCACCCACCCGCTCGGCCGGCATGCCCAGGTCGGTCTCCTCGATGACCTGCTGGAACCGGTACGCCTCCGTGCCGTTGATTTTTTCGGTGCCGTCGAACCGGATCGGCAGCGCCTTGCGCAGGTCACGGTCGAAATACTCGTAGTCCTTGCGCTCCGTGTTGAACGGGAACTTGTAGGTCTGACCACCGAAGGTGACCTCGCTCGGCCCCTCCGGGCCGTCGGCCTGGAGGAACTGCTTGTCCCAGTCGACCGCCGCGGCGGTCTTCCGGTCCAGGGCCAGCTCCGCGGAGTACTGGCTGATCACCTCGCCGGTCTGGACCCACTTAACCGTGCCGTACGCGCCCCAGACGACCGCCTTGCCCTCCAGGTCACCGGTCATCTCCGCCTCGGTGCTGCCGGCCTGCGGCGCCACCTCGGTGGTGGACTCCAGCCTGCCGGTCTGCACGGTCGGCGGGGCGTCCTTCTTGAGCTGCAGGAACTTGGCGTTCTCCGCCACCGCGACGCTCGGCTTCAGGCAGCCCTCGGGCTTGCCCTCCGCGTTGCACAGCTTGAGGTCGTACGGCAGTTTCGTCACCGTCGGCGCCACGAAGAACGCCGCTCCCGCGGCGAGCACGAGACACAAGACGCCTATTCCGAACAGCACGGCGCCCAGACGAGCCTTCACTGATCCTCCCAACAAAGACAGTCAGCCGGTGTCCGGCGAGCGGTCCTGTCCCTAAACTTGGCCGCAGGTTACTCCCGGGTTACATATTCACGCGACCCTCTGGACGGTTGATGTCTGCCCCAACTCCGGATCACGACCTCCGCCGACTGCCCGCGCTGGACGCCGTACGGGTGATCGGCGCGCTGGCCGTCGTCGGGCACCACGTCGGGTTCGCCACCGGTGCGAACACCGGCGACTCGGGGCTGGGCAGCTGGTTGTCCCGCCTCGACGTGGGCGTCGCCGTCTTCTTCGTGCTCTCCGGCTTCCTGCTCTTCCGCCCGTACGCCCACGCGTCGGCCACCGGGCAGCGGTCCCCCTCCGCCCGGCGCTACCTGTGGCGCCGCGCCACCCGCATCCTGCCCGCCTACTGGCTGACCGTGGTGGTCTGCCTGCTGGTGCTGCCGCAGAACCAGCCGGCCTCCGCCGGTGACTGGTGGCGGCACCTGACGCTGACCCAGATCTACGAGCCCCGGCAGTTGCGCCACGGCCTGAGCCAGACCTGGAGCCTCGCCACCGAGGTGACCTTCTACCTGCTGCTGCCGCTGCTCGCCGTGCTGCTGATGCGGCGGCGCTGGCGGCCCGGCCGGTTCACCGTCCTCATCGTCGCGGCGGGGCTGGCCATCACCGCCGGCTGGGTGGCCCTGATGGGATCAGGTCTGCTCGACCTGGGCCTGCACACCATGTGGCTGCCCTCGTACGCCGGCTGGTTCGGCGCCGGCATGGCGCTGGCGACCGTCCACGTGTCGCTGCGCACCGGCACCGGTCACAGCTGGCGGTGGCTCGACGACCTGGGCGCCGCGCCGCTGGCCTGCTGGTCGGTCGCGCTGGCCGCCCTGGCCGTGGCCACCACGCCGATCGTGGGTCCCCGCGACCTGGCCGAGCCCACCGCCGCCCAGTTCGGGCTGAAGATGGCGCTGTACGCCCTGGTGGCGGTGATGATGGTGCTACCGGTGGCGTTCGGGCCGGCCACCCGCACCAAGGCCGTCCTCGGCGGCGCCGTCGGCCGGTGGCTCGGCCGGGTGTCCTACGGGCTGTTCCTCTGGCACCCGTTCGTGCTGGAGGGGGTGTACATCGTGGGCGACCGGCCGAACTTCACCGGCGACACGGGCGAGATCTTCCTGCTCACCGTCGCCGGTGGGCTGGTCCTCGCCGCCATCAGCTACTACGCCGTCGAGCGCCCCTTCCAACGCTGGAACGCCCCCCGGCCGCGCCGAGGCGCAAGCACGAGGGAGAACCAGAGCACCGTCACGGCGGCGACCGCCGCCAACTGAGGCGCCGCGTCGGTGTGCCCGCCCCGGGTCACCGCGTACCAGCCGGCCAGCCCGAAGCAGGCCACCGGCAGCCAGCGTCCGGCCAACCGGTAGAACCGGCGCAGCCCGCGCCGGTCCGGCGGGTGCAGTTGCGGCGCCAGCGCGTGGCCAGCCACCACGCCGGCCGCCGCCAGCAGCGCCACCGCGACCGCGGCCAGGCCGCCGACCAGCAGCAGCGCCGCCCCGCCGAACACGAGGGCGAGCAGCCGGTGCCGGCGTCGACGCGGCGGCCCCGCCACCGGCGCCGGCACGCCCCGGCTCGGGAGCAGGGCGGCCAGCGCGACCCCGCCCAGCGCGATCGCGCCGGCGCCCAGCGCCAGGACGTACCCGTCGTCCGGGGCGAACCGCAGCAGCACCTCGCCGGAGAACCCGGCCGGCACCAGCCAGCCCTGCTGCCAGCCGTCCACCACGAACGGGGTGAGTCGCTCGCCGCCCGCGGTGGCCTCCCACCCGGCGTTCGCGTTCTCCCGCAGGGCCAGCACCCGCTGACCCGGGTACCCGTCCAGGTGCAGCGACCGGCGGGTGGCCGACCAGCCGTCCACCCGGACCGGGGTCTGCACGGCGTCCGCCACCTGCGCCGAGCCGGCGACGCCCGCCGAGCCGGCCGCGCTGCCGTCGGAGGGCCCCGGAACCACGGCGTGCGGGGTCAGGACGAGCCGGGTGGGCGTCGCCAGCCGGCTCGCCGCCGCCACCACCCGCACCTCTCCGCCGGCCAGCGGCAGCGGATCCTTCGCGCCGGCGCCGCACAGGAGCGCGTCCACCTCGCGCAGCTCCGCCAGCTCCCGGCGGCTGGCCACCAGCGCCGTACGGCGCCGTACGGCGCCGACCTCGACGGTGGGCCCGCTGCCGCAGGGGAGCGTGACGCGCGCCTCCGGGTCGTTGCGGGGCACCGGTCCGTCCGGCAGCACGGTCAGCTCGCCGACGCCGACCGGCAGTCCCTGCGACAGCCGCCGGTACGGGTCGAAGGTGTTGGCCGGCACCACGTCGGAGATCAGCACGGTGATCTCGTCCGTCTTCAGCGGCCGGTCGAAGACCAGGCTCCCGCCCTCGTCGAAGACGCCGCCGCGCATGCCGCCGTCCCCGATCACGGTCGCCTGCCACGGGCGGGCCGCCGCCGCGGTGGGCGGCAGGGTCACCTTCAGCCCGGCGATCTGGCGGGCCTTCGGCCAGGTCAGGCGCAGCCACGGCTGCCGGTCGGAGCCGGCGGCGTACCAGGTCGTCGCCGGGTCGCCGTCGACCACCGCGCCCGGCCGGGCCGCGGGGTGGGAGACGCCGACGCTGGAGGCGGCGACCACCGGGGTGACCCCGCGCGCGACGGCCGCCGCCCCGCCGCCGTCGAGCAGCGCGTTCAGCGCGCCGCCCGCACGCGGGCGCACCCGCAGCGCGACGTCGTAGCCGGCGGCGACCGGCAGGCTCAGCGTCCGGTCGATCCGGTCGCCGTCCTCGGACTCCCGGACGAGCCCGCCGTCGCAGATCGGCCGGCCCTCGTCGAAGACGCAGGGCGAGGCGCCGGCGGCGGCGGTGAGCACCACGGACGCCGGGGCGGCGGTCGCCGGGGGCGCCGGCACGGCCAGGGTGCGCTCGGCCCGCACGCCCGGGATGGTGACCTCGGCGATGCCGACGCCGCCGAAGCCGGCCCGGATGTCGAAGACCTCGTCGATGGAGATCCGCACCCGCCGGGTCGGATAGCCGGCGGGCACGGTGACCTGCACGCTCTGGCCCGGGTTCTCCACCACCGCCTGCTGGTTGCCGGCGCTGACGGTGATCCTCGTGGGCAGGGCGTCGGCGCCGGTGTCGAAGACGATGCCCACCTCGCGGACCACCTGCGGCTCGATCAGCTCTACCTCCAGCCACTGCTCGGTGGTGACCGTCCCGGGCGCCGAGCGCCAGGCGGTGGCGAGGCTGCCGTCGAGCGCCGCGTACGGCTGGTGCGCCGGCCGGCCGCCGACCAGCGGCTGCGCGTCGGACCAGGAACTCGACGCGGTGACCGACCCGATGCCCAGGTAGCGCACGGTGGTGGCCTGGTCCTCGCCCCACGGCGGCAGGTAGTCGCGGGCGGGCGCGCCGAGCCTCGCCTCGTCGGCCGACGTCATCGTCGCCGAGGCGTTGTCGTGCGGCTGCCCGAACGCGACCTCGCGCCGGCGCATCCCGTCGGTGAGCACCACCGGGCCGTCGGCCAGCCCCGCCGGCCGATCCCCGGCGAGCACCGTCGGGGCGTCGGAGAGCCGGCCGGCCGCCGCGATCTGGAGCAGTGACTCCGGCCCGCCCACCACGGTGGTCAGGCCCTTCGCGTCGTACGCGACGACGGGGCTGACCGGCTGGGCGACCTCGTACACCTCCAGGGCCCGGACCTTCACGTCGAGTCCGTGGTCGACGAAGTTGCCGGGCAGTTGGCCGCCGCCGACCTCCGGTCCGAAGGCCCGCACCGGACGAATACCGGGCGAGCGTTGCAGCGCCTGCCGGACCACCACCGGTTGGGTGGCGCCCGAGCGCCCGTAGTCGAGGTCGGAGCGGAGCAGCAGGTAGCGCACGCCGGAGCGGGCCAGCACATCGGCCAGCCCGGCGGAGCCCTCGCCGTTGGCCAGCGCCGACTCGACGGCGTCGAGCAGCCGGATCGTGCCCGGCGGGGTGAGCGGCACCGAACTGCGTACCGCCCAGGGGCTCTCCAGCAGCGGCTGGGTGACCT
Organism: Micromonospora sp. M71_S20; assembly: GCF_003664255.1. Lineage (NCBI taxonomy): Bacteria > Bacillati > Actinomycetota > Actinomycetes > Micromonosporales > Micromonosporaceae > Micromonospora > Micromonospora sp. M71_S20. The sequence continues at coordinate 248,573 of NZ_RCCV01000005.1, forward strand.
CGTCGCTCGGGCTGCCCCACAGGTAGCGGGGGAAGCGGGCGGCGGGCACCACCAGCACCCGGTCGTCGCCGAGGTTGCGGTCCAGCCAGGAGGTCGCCTGGTGCCAGTAGCCGGGCACCTCCCGGAAGCTGCCCTGGGCGGGCAGTCCGGCGGCCAGTGCCGGCGCGGCCACCCCGGCGACCGCGACGAGGGCGGTGCCGGTGACCAGCACGGCGCGCAGCCGCACCGGCTGGAGCAGGCGGGGCAGGCCCGGATTCACATCGGGCCGGTCGCCCGCGCGGGCCGCCCGGGCCACCAGCCCGAGCAGGTGGGCGAGCCCGAGGATGAGCGGCAGCCGCAGCACCACGTCGAACTTGTGCACGTTGCGCAGCGGCGCGCCGGCCGCGTCGAGGAAGTCCCGCTGCGTCTGGGCGCCGAACCCGTCGACCGCGCCGAGGTGGCCGAGCCCGACCAGGGCCAGCCCGACCAGCAGGCCGGTGACCAGGAAACGCCGGTGCGGCATCCCGCGCCGGGCCAGACCGGCGAGGCCCAGGCCGGCGACCACCAGGGTGGCGACCACCAGCGGCTGCTCGGTGGCCAGCCGCCACCCGGCCGACCAGGACGGCCCGTAGGCGCCGTTGAGGTACGCGTGCCAGTGCGAGGCGCCGCGTAGCACGGTGGTCATGTCGGTGGGGGCCGTGGTGACCGGCGCCGTCTCGATGTAGTCGAGGAACGGCGGACTGTACCGGCCCAGCAGCAGCAGGGGCACCAGCCACCAGGCGGTGGCGGCGCCCACCGCCAGTCCCCAGGCGACCAGCGCCCGGATCCGCAGCCGGAACGGGTGCAGGCCGACCAGCCAGAGACCGGCCAGCGGCACGACGGCCAGCACCGCCGTCGCGTTGACGCCACCGGCGCACGCCACCACCAGCGCGGACAGGGTGACCGCGCGGCGTACGGAGCCACCCCGGGCCAGCCCCACGAGGGGCACCAGCACCCAGGGCGCGAGGGCGCTCGGCCACGCCTCCACCGAGATCGGGCCCAGCTCGGTGACCAGCCGGGGGGAGAGCGCGAAGGCCACCCCGGCGACCAGGCGGGCGGCCGGCGTGCCGATGTGCAGCCGCTCGGCCAGCCGGACCACGCCGGTGCAGGCCACCGTCATGAGCAGCGCCCACCAGAGCCGCTGCACCACCCAGGCCGGGATGCCGAGTTCATCGCCGAGCAGGAAGAACGGGCCCATCGGCCAGAGGTAGCCGTACGCCTGATTCTGAAGCTGGCCGAAGGTGCCGTCGGGGTCCCACACGTGCAGGGCGCGGCTCAGCCATCCGGCCGGATCGACCGCCAGGTCCACCTTCGTGTCGATGACGATCATGCCCGGATCCTGGAGGAACGCCAGGGCCGACAAACCGAGACAGACCGCGACCAAGCGCAGACGCCACACCCTTCTCGATGTGACGTCCGGTCGGTCGGTCAGCTCCGGGCGGGCCGGCGCCTGCTGCATTTCGCCTCCGATCGGGGCATTGCGGGGGGCGTGACGAAGCCCATAGTGTGACGCGACGCGAAGACTACTCGGCAGTAGGAGTAAGTGTGGAAGCACCGCCTGCCGCCACCCGGCACGTACTTTTCCTCAACTGGCGTGACACCCGGAACCCGGAGGGCGGCGGTTCGGAGGTGTACGTCGAGCGGATCGCCGGTGAACTCGTGCGCCGGGGCCACCGGGCCACGCTGCTCTGCGCCACCCACTCCGCCGGCCCCGCCGAGGAGGTCACCGCCGCCGGCGTACGGGTGCTGCGGCGCGGCGGTCGGCACACCGTCTACCTGCGCGCCGCGCTCGTCTACCTGGCCGGCGCGTTGGGCCTCGGGCCGCTGGCCCGACGGCGGGGCGGTCGCCCCGACGTGATCGTGGACGTCGGCAACGGCCTGCCCTTCCTGTCCGCCCTGTACGCCCGCCGGCCGGTGATCGCTCTGGTGCACCACGTGCACCGCGAGCAGTGGCCGGTGGTGCTGGGCCGCTGGCTGGCCGGCTTCGGCTGGTGGGTCGAGTCCTGGCTCGCCCCGCGCGTCTACCGCCACTGCCAGTACGTGACCGTCTCCACCGCCACGCGGCAGGAGCTGGCCACCCTCGGCATCGACCCGTCCCGGGTCGCCATCGTGCACAACGGCACGCCCGACATGACGGTCGGGCCGGTGCCGCGCACCCCGCACCCGTCCCTGGTGGTGCTCGGTCGGCTGGTCCCGCACAAGCAGGTCGAGCTGGCCCTGCACGCGCTCGCCGGGCTCGCCGGCGAGTTGCCCGGGCTCAGCCTCGTGGTCGCCGGCCAGGGCTGGTGGGAGCCGCAGCTGCGCCAGCTCGCCGAAGAGCTGGGCGTCACCGACCGGGTCCGGTTCACCGGCTTCGTCAGCGACGCCGAGAAGCGGGAGCTGCTGGCCAGCGCGTGGGTCGCGCTCACCCCCTCGCTCAAGGAGGGCTGGGGGCTGACCATCGTGGAGGCCGGGGCGGTCGGCACGCCGACGGTGGCGTTCCGCGGCGCCGGCGGCGTCGAGGAGGCGCTCGTCGACGGCGAGACCGGCCTGCTCGCCGACGACGTCGACGACTTCGTCGCCAAGGTGCGGCTGCTGCTGACCGACGACGGCCGGCGCACCACGATGGGCACGGCGGCGCGGGCGCACGCGGCCCGCTTCACCTGGCCGGTCTCGGGCGAAAAATTCGCGGCCCTCGTGACGAGGGCCGCGAACGTTCGGGCTGTGGTGCCGGCGGAGCAGTTGGAGCCGGTGGAACCGTCCTACCTCGTGCCGTAGACCAGCGGCTTGTTGGCGCCGCCACCGCCGTCCGAGCTGGTCCGCGCGGCCTGCTCGGCCTTCGCGGCCTCGGACGACGAGGTGCCGGTGAGGGTGGTGGCCAGCGCCACCGACCCGAAGACGCCGAGAGCGACCGCGATCACTCCGGCGAGAACCAACGAGAGAGCACTGCGCATGGTGCTGACTTCCTCCTCGTGAGCTGCGTGCGCGGGACGTTACCACCAAGTAGCGTCAGTGGGGAGGGCCGCGAGGACGATCGATACCGGCCCGGCGGCGGGAACCGGCGGCAGCTCACCGCGCACCGGGGCCGCGCGCGGCCGGGTTCTCGTACAGGGTCAGGTCCTCGCCGGCGTACACCTCGCGCAGCCCGACCAACGCCGCCGGGTCCGCCCGCTGCCCGCCGGCCACCCGTTGCACCACCACCCAGCGCACCCCGGTGTCCCGCACCGGGGCACCGGCGTCGAGCACCCGCCGCACCTGCGCGACACGTGGGTTCTCCCCGCTCACCTCGCTCGTGCCCACCCAGAGCGTGTCGTCGACGAGGACGTCGGCGTCGACGTAGCGGGGCAGCGGGTCGAGCGCCGTCCGGCCCCCGTTCCAGGGATACGCCCGGTATGAGCCCAGCGGCAGCGAGAGCACCTCGCCCGGCTGGCCGTCGAGGCGGGCGGCGACGGCGTCCCAGTCCGCCGGATAGACCACCGGCCGCAGCCGGCCGGCCGCGCCGAACGCCAGGTCCGGCAGGACCACCACCGGCAGCGCCAGCGCCCCGGCCAGCACCGCGCCCGCGCCGGCCCGCCCGGTCCGGCCCGCCGCCCCGGCCAGCCGTTCCGCGCCGAGCGCGAACCCCAGGGCGACCAGCAGGGCGTACGGGACGAGGAACTTCTGCCCGTCGCGCAGCACCCCGGCTCCCGGCACCGTGGCCACCAGCCACTCCAGCGACGCGCCCAGGCCGGGCAGCACGCCCAGGGCGGCGAGCAGGAAGCCACCGGCCGCCAGCACGGCGAGCCGGTCGCCGAACCCGTCCGGCCACCGGCGGCGCAGCGCCCGGTAGCCGAAGACCGCCAGGGCCAGCACGACGGCGGTGGCCAGCGGCGCCAGCGGCGACGACCGGCTCGCCGGCGTGGTCTGCGCGTTCCAGATCCCGCCGGTGCCGGCCAGGGCGCCGAGCGCTCCGCTCCAGTTCTCCGCCCGCGCCGCGAACGCCGCCACCCCGTCGGGGTCGGTCCGGGCGTCGGCCCGGGTCAGTGCCGCCGCCACCAGCCAGGGCGCGTTCAGCAGCAGCACCGCCGCGATCGCGACGGCGCCGACCCGGCCCCCGCCCCGTCGCGGCACCAGCACGACGGTGGCGGCCAGCGCGATGAGCCCGCCGGTCGGGGTCACCGCGGCGAGGGCGGCGGCCAGCACCAGCAGCGGCAGGGCCCGCCGCTCACCGGCCCGCAGCCGGATCACCGCCAGCACCAGCCAGGGCAGCGACGCGTACGCCAGGAGCAGGCCCCAGTGCCCGATCAGCAGCCGCTCCGCCAGGTAGGGAGTCCACGCGTACCCGACGGCGGCCACCAGCCGGGTGACCGGGTGCCGGGCCGGCACCAGCAACCCGGCGCCGACGGTGGCGAGCAGCAGCACCGCGACCAGCGCCAGCCGCTGCACCAGCCACCCGGGCACCACCTGGCTCGCCAGCGACACCAGGGCGTCCAGCGGCACCGCCCGGGGCAGCGAGTCGGACGGGGCGACGAGTTCGGCGCGCCACGGCTGGTGCGGCACGAAGACCATGTCGTAGCTGAGCACGTAACCGGGTGCCGCCAGCGGAGCCAGCACCAGCAGGGTGACGGCCAGCCCGAGCCCGACGAGCACCGACCTCTCCCGCAGGGTTGACCTCCTCATTACGCTGACCGGGCGTGGCACCGGCGTGGCGCCACTGTACGCGCGCCCGTTGCACAGCCGGGAGTGCCGGCGACACGGGACGGTTGATGGGTACGGATTCGGAGCAACCCGGCCGGGCGAGGAGTCTCGGCACCGCCGGCGTCGCGGTGACGCTGGCCGGCGTGTTCGTCAACGGGCTTGCCTACGTGGTGCCCGTCCTCGGCGCGCGGCACCTCGATCCGGCGGAGCTGAGCGCGCTCGCCACGCTCCTGGCGCTGGGTGCGATCGGCGGCGTGGCCAGCACCGGGCTCCAGATCGCGGTCGCCGTGCACCGGGCCCGGCACGGTCGCGCCGCCACCGCCCGACCGACCCTGCTCACGGTGCTCGTCTCCGCCGCGCTGCTCGCCCTGGCGCTGCCGGTGGCCGCCGTCCAGCTCCGGCTGTCCGCCCCGGCGGTGCTGCTGCTCGGCGTGCTCACCGTGGCGGTCGTGGCGGCCGGCCGCTGGCTCGGCGAGTTGCAGGGCGACCAGCGCTTCCTGCGCCTCGCCGGCGGCATGGCGCTGCTCGGCGCCGGCCGCTACGGGGGAATGGTCGCCGGGCTCTCGCTCGGCGGCGGGCTCACCGGGTCGCTGCTGGCCGGCGCGCTCACCTCGGTCCTGGTGCTGGCCCTGCTGGTACGCCTCAACCGGGGCGCCGGCATCGACCCGACCGTGCCCTCCCTCGCCACCCGGACGGTGCTCACCGCCAGCGGGGCCACCCTGGCGATGCTGGTGGTCTCCTACGCCGATCTCCTGCTCGCCCGCCGCTTCCTGCCGCCGGACGTCTCCGGCACCTACGCCGTCGGCACCGTGCTGACCAAGGGGGCCCTGTGGGCGCCGCAGGTGGTGACCGTGATCGCGCTGCCCCGGCTGGCCAGGGGTGACCGGCGGGCCCTGCTCACGGCGCTGGCCCTGGTCGCCGGCGCCGGGGCGGTGCTGGTGCTCGGCTCGGCGCTCGCCGGCGGGCTGGCCTTCCGCCTGGCCGGGGGCCCCGCCTATGCCGCCGCCGGCCGTTACGCCCCGCTCTTCGCCGCCACCGGCGCCCTGTACGCGGTCGTGTTCATCCTGGTCAACGCCCGGGTCGCGGCGTCGGCCCGGTGGCCCGCCGCTCCGCTGTGGACGTCCACGGCGATCTTCGTGGCCGCCGTCGCGACCGTCGTGCCGCGGACCGTCGCCGGGATCGCCGGGGCCGCCCTGGCGACGGCGGCGGTCACCGCCGTCGTCACCGGATTCCTGACATTGGCCTACGAACGGGACAGCAGGCCGAAACGCACCCGTACGGCCACTACCACCCCAGCGGGAGGACATGTCACAGTGCGGGACGGATAACCAGGAGACGGGGGTTTCTGGTGAGCGTCAGCACGGCCACGACCGGATCCGGGCCAGGGAAGGGCCGCACCCACGCACGCTGGTTGCTCGTGTTGTACGCGACCGCGCTGGTGCTCACCCTGACGGCCGGCGTACCGGGCCGGGCGCGGGCCGAGGGCGGCATGTCGGCCGACCGGCTCACCGCTCTCTTCGAGCGCTACGGCGACACCTCCGGCCGGTGGAACGGCGCCGACCGGACGGCCTCGGTCCGGCTCCCGGACGGCCGGCTCCTCTGGCTCTTCTCCGACACCTTTCTCGGCCCCGTGGGCCCAAACGGTTCCCGCCCCCGCACCGCGTCGTTCATCAACAACTCGGCCGTGGTGCAGCAGGGCGACGAGCTGCGCGAGACGGTGCACGGCGGCACCGCCGACGACCCCGCCTCGCTGGTGCCGCCGCCGGCCGCCGACCAGTTTTACTGGATCGGCGACGCCCAGGTCGTGGGCGAGATCCTCCAGGTGCTGGTCAACCGCTACCGCCGGACGGGCGACGGCCCGCTGGACCACGTCCTGCTGGGCACCTCGCTGGCGACCTTCGCACTGCCCGGCCTGACGCCCACCGGGGTCCGGCCGCTGCCGCTCGGGGAGCGCATCTCGTGGGGCTCCACCCTGCTGCGCGACGGCGGACACACCCTGATCTACGGCACCGAGGCGAGCGGCGAGACGAAGTTCGCGCATGTCGCCCGGGTCGCCGGGACCGACCTGAACGGCCCGTGGGAGTTCTGGACGGGCACCGGCTGGGCGCCCACGGCGGACCGGTCCGCCCGCATCCTCAGCGGGGTCGGCACGTCGTACGGGGTGCAGCGGGTCGGCGACCGGTACGTGCTCGTGACCCACGAGAACAACCTGGTGTTCAGCGCCGACCTGGTGGCGTACTCGGCCGACGGGCCGACGGGTCCGTTCGACGGGCCGGACTACCTGCACCGCGCGCCCGAGACCGACGCCGGGCACCTCGTCTACGACGCCGACCTGCACCCCGACCTGGCTCGTCCGGGCAAGCTGCTGGTCTCCTACAACGTCAACAACGTCGACGACGCCGTGACGTACGCCGACGCCGGCCTCTACCGGCCGCGCTTCGTCGAGGTCGGCTGGCCCCGCCCCCGGCCGGACCGGGCCGACGTGCCGCCGGCGCCGGCGGCGCTCACGGCCGAGGCGCGGGGCGCGGGCAACGCCGAGCTGCGGTGGCGTCCCGTCCCGACCGACGACGAGCTGCGCTACCTGGTGCACCGCCGGAACGTGACCGCCGGCCAGACCCACTTCGTGCGGATCGGCGAGCCGACCGTCGAGCCCCGCTCCTCGGCCGACTTCCTGGTCAACGGGCACCAGTACGAGTTCCGGGTGACCGCCGTCGGTCGGCGCGGCGAGGGCCCTCCCTCGCCCGTGGCGCGGATGACCGCCACCGTGCCGCCGCCACCGCCGCCGGGCGGGGTGCGGGCCGAGGCCGGCCGCACCGGGGACGTCGCGGTGCACTGGGAGCCGGTGCCGTTCGTCCAGCTGTTCCGGCTCTACCGGCGCGACGTCACGGCGGGGCAGCGGGAACCGGCCCTCGTCGGCTCGTTCACCGGCACCAGCGCGACCGTCAGCTCGCTGTGGCACGCCCGGACGTACGAGTTCACCCTCGTCGCGGTCGGCGGCGGCGGGGACAGCCCGCCCTCGACGCCCGTCCGGGCCACCGCCTCGGTCAGCCCGCCGGCCGCGCCGGCCCGGCTGACCGTCCAGGCCCAGCCGGACGGCAACCTCCGGCTCGGCTGGGCCAACCTCGGGCCCGGCGTCTCCTACCGGGTGTACCGGCGCGACGTGACGGCGGGCCGGAGCCGCCTCGGCTCGCCCGCACTCGAGACCCGGCCGAGCCACCTCGCCCGTCACCTGGAGCACGGCCACGAGTACGAGTTCGCCGTCAGCGCGGTGGACCGCGACCGCGAGGGTCCGCTCTCCCCGCCGGTGCGGGCGCAGGCGCGCTTCACCGCGCCGACGGTGGTGCCGACCGACCTGCGGGTGACGAAGCTCGGGCTGGGCGAGGTGGAGCTGACCTGGCGGTCGGCCAATCCCGGCGGATGGCACCGCGTCTACCGGCGGGACCTCACCGCCGGGGAGCGGGAGTTCACCGAGGAGGAGGTGCCCGTGCAGGGCACCGAGGCCACCATCCGCCAGCTGCGCAACGGCCACGAGTACGAGTTCGTGGTCGCCGCGGCCAACCAGGCCGGTGCCGGGCGGCAGAGCAGGCCCGTCCGGGCCGTCCCGCGGCTGCCCACGCCGGCCGGGCTGGCGGCGACGGCAGCCGGCAACGGCGAGGCCCGGCTGACCTGGCGTCCGGCGGGGCCGGGCCTCGCCTACCGCGTCCAGATGCGGGACGTCACGTCCGGCGGGGAGTGGCGGACGGACCCGGTGCCGGTCGGCGGGACGGACTTCACCGCCGTGCTGCTGGTCCGCGGGCACCGCTACGAGTTCCGGGTCGCCGCCACCGACGGCGTCGACACCGGTACGCCGTCCGCGCCGGTCGCCGTGCTCGTCCGCTGAGAGACCGGCGGCGGCCGCGTCGCGCTGGACGAGCTGGCCCGGTCAGGCCCCGGCGGCGAGCCAGGAGTGCAGCAGGTGGTGGTCGATCGAGTCGGCGCGGCCCAGCGGCCGTCCGGCGGCCGCCCGCTCGCGCAGCTCGTCCCGGGTGAACCAGCGCGCCTCCAGCAGCTCCTCGCCGTCCACCCGCACCTCCTCGGACGCGGCGGTGGCCCGGAAGCCGACCATCAGGCCGGCCGGGAAGGGCCACGCCTGCGACCCCACGTACGCCAGGTCGGTCACCGTCACGCCGGCCTCCTCGGCCATCTCCCGCCGGACGGCGTCCTCCAGGCTCTCGCCCACCTCGACGAAGCCGGCGAGCGTCGAGTACGCCCCCTCGGGCGCGCCCGCGTGCCGGGCCAGCAGGCAGCGGTCGGGGGCGCCGGGCGCCTCGATCAGCACGATGACCGCCGGTTCGATCCGGGGGAAGAGGAGCCGGCCGCAGTCCGCCCGCGCGCACGACCGGACGTGTCCGCCGCCCCGGGCGACGGTCGACGCCCCGCACGTGCCGCAGAAGCGCTGCTGGCGGTGCCAGTGCAGCAGCCCCCGCGCGTACGCCTGGACGGCCGCCCCGGCCGGGGCGAGCCGGCCCACCAGCGCCCGGACGTCCACGGCGGCGTCCGCCACCGCCACCTCGACGGCGGCGGCCTCGGGCAGCCCGGAGAGGTCGACGGCGAAGACGGCCGAGCCCTCGTCCATGCCCAGGAAGACGGTCTCGTCGGCGACGGCGAGCGCCTTGGCCGCCCGTTCCCCGGTCAGCCGCACCGGCACGTCCCCCGCGACCAGGCAGCGGTCCCGCCAGAGCGGCAGCAGGGTGCTCGCCGGGTCCGCCAGCAGCGCGGCGATCCGTTCCGGGTCGGTACGCAGTTCCCCCGCCCGGTCCAGCCAACCGCCCCCGTACGCCAGGACCGCCTCGTCCGCTCCCATGCCCCTACCGTGCCATGCCCGCCGGCCCGCCCGACGACCGGCCGGTGTCCCCCGACACGCCGTGCGACACGCCGCGACGCGACGGGTGGGGCGCTGGCTCCCGCCCCGCCGCAGCGCCGGTTACCGTAGGTGTCTTCCGGGCGGAGGCGCGCTCCCCCGTTGTGGTACGTCCGATCGAGGTGACCGTGACGCTGTACGGCGAGCAGACTCCACCCGCCGACGACCGGCCCACCGTGCAGGTCAAGGCTGTGACCTGGCCCGGTGACGAGCCGGAGCCGGCCGCGCCGGCGGGCAGGCCGGGCGGGTCACGGTCCCGCCGGTTCCGCCTGCTGCTGGCCGCCGGGGCCGCCGCGGCGGTGCTGGCCTCCGTGGCGGGGGCGGGCGCCTACGCGTACGCCGGTGACGTGCCGCGCGGGACGACGGTGCTCGGCGCGGAGCTGGGCGGCCGGAGCCGCGCGGACGCCGCCCGGGAGTTGCGGACCGAGCTCGAACGCCGCGCCGGCACGCTCAACGCCCCGCTGTCGGTACGCGTCGGCGAGCGGACCGCCACGATCGACCCGGCCACCGTCGGCCTGGCGGTCGACGTCGACGCCACCGTGGCGGCGGCGGCCGAGGCCGAGGCGCACGCCGTCGACCGACTCGTGGGGTCCCGGGCGGTGCAGCCGGTGGTGACCGTGGACGCGGCCCGGCTCGACGCCGCCCTGGAGAAGGTCGTCGGCGACCAGGGCCGGAAGATGACCATGCCGGCGATCACCTGGAAGGGCACCACGCCGAAGGCGGTGCACCCGAAGCCGAGCCTCGCGCTGGATCCGGAACGGTCGGCGCAGGTGGTGCGGGAGGGCTGGCTCAGCGGCCAGCCGGTGACCGTGCCGCTGGTCGAGACGCACCCGGCGACCACCATCGAGGAGGTGGACCGGCTGGTCGCCGAGCTGGCGAAGCCGGCCGTCGCCGCCCCGGTCACGCTGACCACCGGCAAGGGCTCGGTGCAGATCCCGCCGAAGGCGATCGCGAGGAGCCTCCGGTTCACCGCCGACAAGGCCGGCAAGCTGACCCCGCAGGTCGACGTGAAGCGGCTGCGGGCCGCGCTCGGCGACGAACTGGCCGCGATCGAGGTGCCGCCGAGGGACGCCCGGATGACCATCTCCGGCGGCAAGCCGAAGGTCGTCGACGGCAAGCCCGGGCAGCAGCTCGACAGCGCGGCCCTCGGCCGCGACCTGCTCGCCGTCCTGCCGAAGGCCGACGACCGGAAGGTCACCGGCGAGCTGAAGCCGGCGGAGCCGGAGCTGACCGCGGAGAAGCTGGCCGGCCTGGGCATCAAGGAGCGGGTCTCCACCTTCACCACGCACTTCACCGGTGGGCTCTCCTCGCCGCGCAGCCAGAACATCGTCACGATCGCGAAGGACGTGGACGGCACGGTGGTGCTGCCCGGCGAGACGTTCTCGCTCAACGGGCACACCGGCGAGCGCGGCTACGCCCAGGGCTACCGGGACGCCCCGGTCATCCTCGACGGCAAGCTGGTCCCGGGGGTTGGCGGCGGCACCTCGCAGTTCACCACGACGCTGTTCAACGCGACGTACTACGCCGGGCTGGAGGACGTCGAGCACAAGCCGCACTCGTACTGGTTCAGCCGGTACCCGGCGGTCATCGAGTCGACCATCTTCTGGCCGGACCTGGACTTCAAGTTCCGCAACAACACCGAGCACGGCGTCCTGATCGACACCTCCTACACGTCGAGTTCGATCACCGTGTCGATCTGGAGCACGAAGATCTGGGACAGCGTGAAGACCGAGTACAGCCCGCGCCGCAACATCACCCACCCGAAGACGGTCTACCTGGAGCCCGGCCCGACCTGCATCCCTGCCAGCGGCAGCCAGGGGTTCACCCAGGACGCCTTCCGGGTGTTCAAGAAGGACGGCAAGGTCGTGAAGCGGGAGAAGTTCACCTGGCGCTACTCCGCCGAGCCGCGCTTCATCTGCGGCCGGGAGCCGTCCTGACGGCCGCCTGACTCACGCTCGGGGAAGCCCCGCCGGCCACGTCGCCGGCGGGGCTTCCTCCTGTCGTACGCGCACCGCGTCGCGGCCTCCGTGGGGTGCCGCGGCCGGTCCCTACGCCTGCCCTACCGGTGCCGGAACCACAGGTTGGGCTCGGTGTAGGTGCCCTGGTCGAGCTCGCGGTCGACACGCAGCGGGGCGAGACCGTCGGGGATGACGTAGTCGCCGCTGTCGGGGAAGACCATGCCGGTCCACTGCTCCCACTCGGCGACGGTGCCGGTCATGGTCTGCGACCGGGGCGCCGCGGCGATCAGCCGGCCGCCGAGCCGCCAGTGTGTACGCACCCAGGGATCGAGCGGGGCGCCGTCCTCGCGGGTCCAGGTGGCGAACCGCTCGATCGGGGTCAGGGGGTAGCGGGCCTTGAGCGTGGGCCGCACCGGGGCGACGACCCGCGGCCAACCCCGCTGGTCGGCCAGCGACCGCAGAGCCGTGAGCACGTCACCGGCCAACCCCCGGCCGCGTAGGTCGGGGCGGACCTGGGCGGCCATCACCACCAGGGTGTCGGGGCTCTCGCCGCGGTCGTGGCCGCCGAGGGCGTGCTGCAGCGAGTCGGTGTATCCCTCTGGCAGCTGCGCCGGTTCGCCGTCCCAGCGGATCGGCACACCCCATCCCGCCGCCACCAGTTCGTCGTCGCCGTCGAGCAGCACCAGCTCCAGGTCGGCGAACACCTCCCGTACGCGGCCGAGATGACGACTCGCCTGCCGGTCGGCGCCGATGAAGGCCGGCCAGCCACCGGAAAAGAGCCGCCGCATCTGGTCGTCAGGCCGGGGCCGGACCTTCAGGGGTTCCACGACGGTCCGCACAGCGCCCTCCCCGCGACGGTCCGCGCGTCCTTGCCGCTGTTGGTCGACAGGGTCGGCGTTTCCGTTTGTGGTGTTCGTTTCCTCGTGGCGGTCGGCCGCCTCTTCTCCCGGCTCGCCCGTGAGCCGCGAAAAGGTCCGTAACGCAGTTCAGGGCCACCCCGAAAGGGGTGGCCCTGAACCGAAAGATTGTCCGGCGGTGTCCTACTCTCCCACACCCTCCCGAGTGCAGTACCATCGGCGCTGGAGGGCTTAGCTTCCGGGTTCGGAATGTAACCGGGCGTTTCCCCTCCGCCATGACCGCCGTAACTCTATCGACATGTCAAACAACACCACAACACGAGTGGTCTGTTGTTCGTTCATCGAGAGTTGCACAGTGGACGCGTAGCAGCTTAGTAGTCAAGTCCTCGGCCTATTAGTACCGGTCAACTGAACCCGTTACCGGGCTTACATTTCCGGCCTATCAACCCAGTCGTCTAGCTGGGGGCCTTACCCCACCAAGGTGGGTGGGATACCTCATCTTGAAGCGAGCTTCCCGCTTAGATGCTTTCAGCGGTTATCCCTTCCGAACGTAGCTAACCAGCCGTGCCCCTGGCGGGACAACTGGCACACCAGAGGTTCGTCCGTCCCGGTCCTCTCGTACTAGGGACAGCCCTTCTCAAGTATCCTACGCGCACGGCGGATAGGGACCGAACTGTCTCACGACGTTCTAAACCCAGCTCGCGTACCGCTTTAATGGGCGAACAGCCCAACCCTTGGGACCTGCTACAGCCCCAGGATGCGACGAGCCGACATCGAGGTGCCAAACCATCCCGTCGATATGGACTCTTGGGGAAGATCAGCCTGTTATCCCCGGGGTACCTTTTATCCGTTGAGCGACACCGCTTCCACTCGCAAGTGCCGGATCACTAGTCCCGACTTTCGTCCCTGCTCGACCTGTCAGTCTCACAGTCAAGCTCCCTTGTGTACTTGCACTCAACACCTGATTGCCAACCAGGCTGAGGGAACCTTTGGGCGCCTCCGTTACCCTTTAGGAGGCAACCGCCCCAGTTAAACTACCCACCAGACACTGTCCCTGAACCGGATAACGGTCCGAAGTTAGATACCCAAATCAACCAGAGTGGTATTTCAAGATTGCCTCCACCCATACTGGCGTATGGACTTCACCGGCTCCCACCTATCCTACACAAGCTAATTCGGATACCAATGTCAAGCTATAGTAAAGGTCCCGGGGTCTTTCCGTCCTGCCGCGCGTAACGAGCATCTTTACTCGTAATGCAATTTCGCCGGGCCTGTGGTTGAGACAGTGGGGAAGTCGTTACGCCATTCGTGCAGGTCGGAACTTACCCGACAAGGAATTTCGCTACCTTAGGATGGTTATAGTTACCACCGCCGTTTACTGGCGCTTAAGTTCTCCGCTTCGCCCCGAAGAGCTAACAGGTCCCCTTAACGTTCCAGCACCGGGCAGGCGTCAGTCCATATACATCGAATTACTTCTTCGCATGGACCTGTGTTTTTAGTAAACAGTCGCTTCCCCCTGCTCTCTGCGGCCATACAACG